>JAOAHF010000080.1:408-506 GCA_026415355.1 Brevinematales bacterium | reverse complement strand
AGCCTTACTACAAACGGCTTTTTTCTGAAAGAAAAGGCAAAAGACTTAAAATCCGCCGGTCTGAATAGGATAACTGTAAGCCTTCACTCTCTTAAAGA
>JAOAHF010000080.1:0-398 GCA_026415355.1 Brevinematales bacterium | reverse complement strand
AAGAGACAGATTTAGAGATGGGAAAAGTCAATGGGTGATGGGTGCATGATACTTGATAGACTTGGAAGAGAGCTGCGGGACCTACGCATCTCAGTCACAGACAGGTGCAATTTTCGTTGCCAATTTTGTATGCCAGAAGGAGAAGAATACCACTTCTTTAGACGCGAGGAAATACTCAGCTTTGAAGAGATAAGGGACTTTGTAAGGAGTATTTTGCCACTTGGCATAAAAAAGGTAAGGCTCACTGGTGGAGAACCACTGCTAAGGAGAGACATAGAGAAACTAATAGCAATGCTATCAGCCTTGCCAATAGAAGACCTTAGCCTTACTACAAACGGCTTTTTTCTGAAAGAAAAGGCAAAAGACTTAAAATCCGCCGGTCTGAATAGGATAACTGT
>JAOAHF010000079.1 GCA_026415355.1 Brevinematales bacterium | reverse complement strand
AAGTTATCGAATTCCTCATAACTAGAAAACATTCTTTTAGTAAATTTCTTATCTTTGTACGTACCGAAATATGCGCAATATTGACGGTAAGTTTTAACCATCTCTTCTTCACATATTCCGTTAATTTGGGCTTCTTCATAAATTTTAAAAAGCTCATCGTCTGGTAAAGACTCTAATTTACGTTTTTCTTCGTCTAGTTTAGATCTAACGTACTCCGAAACCTTTTCATTAAGTTCTTTAGCATAATTATCTACAGCAGCCTGATATTTTTCTTGCTCCTCAAGTGTGGCTTCTTCATCAGGTTCTGCAGGAAACGGAATACTGACTTCCCTAATTGCCTCTCTAGAAACATCGACAGACTTTCTTAATATTATTAATGAAATTAATTTTTCTCTATCAAATAAAGATTTATCTCCAATAAATGCCAAATATTCATCAGAATTTTTGTCTGACAATTTCTTGCGCATTTCTGTACTAGCCCTTAAAGCCTTAACACGCGCTATATTAAGCTCTGCG
>JAOAHF010000078.1 GCA_026415355.1 Brevinematales bacterium | reverse complement strand
GTATATTCTTTTGTAAAACTTGTTTTTGTATTAATTCCTTTTTTATAGATAATTTTAAACTCTCAAGTAATTTTCTGTTTATTAAATGATTCATAAGTTTTTCTTGTATATATTTATCTAAGTTTAATTTATCTTTTGAATTTTTAATAATCATTTCCAATATTTCATTTTTATGATTATTTCTTATTTCCTTAACTGCCATCTCAATAGTAATAATATGTTTATAATCATTGTATATCAAACCTAAATCATAAAGAGTATCTAATAATTCTATATCGTCTTTAAAAATACCTTGATGTATAAATCCTTCTGTGCAATTAGAATATTGATAAATTTTACTTTCTAATTTTTTTAGATATTGTTCCATTCCTTTTGTAGTTTCTTTTATTTTTTTCCTATAATAAATTAGTAATTCTCTATCTACTTCAATATAAAGGTTATCTATAATGTAAACTACAAATTCAATATTATCTAAGCTAATAGCATAATGTAATAATTTTTTTATATCCAAATATAAAAC
>JAOAHF010000077.1 GCA_026415355.1 Brevinematales bacterium | reverse complement strand
AGGTAAAAACCTACGAAAGAGGAACTGGAGGCCTTACGCGAAGAAATGTTTCAATCCCTGAAAGGGTAGGTAAAAACATGTTATTGAAAACTACTACACCTTCTAATGCGTTATGTTTCAATCCCTGAAAGGGTAGGTAAAAACCTACCGAATGTTTTTGTAGTAGGCAAAGCTTCAGCAGGTTTCAATCCCTGAAAGGGTAGGTAAAAACCTTCTCTCGGAATTCCTGATTTTTTTGGTATAGATTGGTTTCAATCCCTGAAAGGGTAGGTAAAAACGCATTCGCAAAATAAAAGAGGCGGAACAGTTCCTAAAATGTTTCAATCCCTGAAAGGGTAGGTAAAAACGCGCCATAATAGCTTCCTCTCAAGCCTACTCTCGGAGGTTTCAATCCCTGAAAGGGTAGGTAAAAACTTCTTAGGTTTAGTCTCGTTTTTTGTTTCTTTCGTATTTTGTTTCAATCCCTGAAAGGGTAGGTAAAAACCTACGAAAGAGGAACTGGAGGCCTTACGCGAAGAAATGTTTCAATC
>JAOAHF010000076.1:292-530 GCA_026415355.1 Brevinematales bacterium | reverse complement strand
ACCTTCCACAGCTCCGAGAATTAGGGCATGTTTTATATCCATCAAACCACCTCCACGTATACGCCTTTTAAGTAAAGTGTATTGGGCATCTGGAGTATCCAAGGATGGTCCAAATCCTGCATGCTCTCCGCTACTACCCTGACCTGTCTTCTTACATCCACTGCGGCTTGGGTCAGGGTCTGTAGGATATGCTCTCTGGTTATGTGAAAGGAGCAGGAATATATGGCAAGATATCCAC
>JAOAHF010000076.1:0-283 GCA_026415355.1 Brevinematales bacterium | reverse complement strand
GAGGATAAGGTGTCCCGTAGAAGATACGGGCAAAAACTCGGTAAAACCTTCCACAGCTCCGAGAATTAGGGCATGTTTTATATCCATCAAACCACCTCCACGTATACGCCTTTTAAGTAAAGTGTATTGGGCATCTGGAGTATCCAAGGATGGTCCAAATCCTGCATGCTCTCCGCTACTACCCTGACCTGTCTTCTTACATCCACTGCGGCTTGGGTCAGGGTCTGTAGGATATGCTCTCTGGTTATGTGAAAGGAGCAGGAATATATGGCAAGATATCCAC
>JAOAHF010000075.1 GCA_026415355.1 Brevinematales bacterium | reverse complement strand
AGATGCTTTGCCTCCGTTTTTACCTACCCTTTCAGGGATTGAAACTTTCCGACGATGACGAAATCATCTTCTGTTAGCAGTTCGTTTTTACCTACCCTTTCAGGGATTGAAACACTTCCCTGAGGAGGTATTCTTTTGTCTCTCCAAGGTGGTTTTTACCTACCCTTTCAGGGATTGAAACCGGCAGGCATAATTCACCAATAGGCTACACGGAGGATGGTTTTTACCTACCCTTTCAGGGATTGAAACCTTACCTCAAACTCACCGGCAATGTTGCCGGCATAGGGTTTTTACCTACCCTTTCAGGGATTGAAACACGCGCTACGACTCTAGGCTGAAGGCGCTCATAGAGAGTTTTTACCTACCCTTTCAGGGATTGAAACTTTCAGGTCTACTTTCTTCGTCTTCATACAAACCTCCGTTTTTACCTACCCTTTCAGGGATTGAAACACATCGCCCTTGCTTGCGATGGAATGAAGGCTAGATTCGTTTTTACCTACCCTTTCAGGGNTTGAAACTAAGCCTCTTCAC
>JAOAHF010000074.1 GCA_026415355.1 Brevinematales bacterium | reverse complement strand
AGCTTTTACAACATAATATTGATATAACATCAAAAATACAAGAGTATATTTTAGAAAAAGGTATATAATTTAGGGAAAATATAGTTGATAAGTTTTCTATGGAATTGTTCAATCATTATATCCCTATATTTAGGTAAAAATGGTTTTAAGGCATACAAAACAGATTCATCTATTACATTGTTGTTATGTAAGTGTTAAAATTTTTTATTATTTATATTTTAAAAAAGTGTGCTGAGAAAAAACAAATAGAGAAAGGTCTAAGTCAAGGTATGAAGAATAAAATTTTATGGAAGTAAAAAAGCGACAGAAGTTTTTCTGTCGCTTTTTACTAAAAAGGTATGTTGGATAAGCTTTCTATGATTTGTTCAATCATCATAGCCCTATGTTTAGGTAAAAATGGTTTTAAGGCATATAAAACAGCTATTACGTTGTTTTGAGAAGGTAGTGCATTGTTTGATTGATTTGAAGATATATTCGACAACATTGAATTTAATTGATTTACGTCAATATTTTGCATTATGTTTTGTATTTGAGA
>JAOAHF010000073.1 GCA_026415355.1 Brevinematales bacterium | reverse complement strand
CTTATCGTCCTTGGGGATATTACAAAATTTTGGAAACTGGAGAACGTTATAAAGTTAAAAGAATTGTTGTAGAATCTGGCCAAAGTTTAAGTCTCCAAATGCATTATCATCGAAGTGAACATTGGGTAGTAATTAAAGGGACGGCACAAGTAACTACAGGGGATCATGTACAAAAAGTTCATGAAAACGAAAGTATTTATGTGAGTAAAGGAGCCATTCATCGGCTTGAAAATCTAGGCAAGATTCCTTTAGAACTTATTGAGGTTCAAGTAGGAGAGTATCTAGGTGAAGACGATATAGTTCGATTTAAGGATATTTACGCTAGACTGTAGCTTTTTCATGTTGAAAATTTATTTAAGATCTTTTCATCAAATCTTATTTAAGTCCTTTGTATTTTTAGGGCCGCTAGGTAACCTTTTGACGCCTCAATTAATTGCACCTTCTTTTAGAAGTTATTATTTATTACTTCCTTTATTCCCTTTATTTTATTTTCAGTGTAAACAGAGTCAAGTTAAAATTATTTTATCTTTCTCTATTTTTC
>JAOAHF010000072.1 GCA_026415355.1 Brevinematales bacterium | reverse complement strand
CTACAAAGACTCAGAGAACTATCAGTACAAGCAGGAAACGGTATCTATTCAGATGAAGACAGGACTTATATGCAAGTAGAAGTATCACAATTAATAGCAGAAATAAATAGAATAGCATCACACGCACAGTTCAATGGTATGAACATGCTTACAGGAAGGTTTGCTCCTAACGTTTCCAACATATCGTTTCATATAGGAGCCAACATGGACCAAAGAATCCTAATAAATATAGGAGACATGACAGCTAAAGGACTTAATCTATTCCAAGAGGACGGCACAAACAAAATTAACCTATTGACTCAAGAAGGAGCAAATCGTTCCATAGGTGCTATTGATTCAGCACTCCAAATTGTAAACAAACAAAGAGCAGACTTAGGCGCCTACCAAAATAGGCTTGACAAAATAGCTAAAACACTTCTAATTGGGTACGAAAACTTACAAGCAGCAGAATCTAGAATAAGAGACACAGATATGGCATATGAAATGAGTGACTTCGTAAAGAATCAAATACTAGCTCAAGCTTCAGTATCTATGATCGCACAAGCTAACCTAAGACCTCAAGCAATACT
>JAOAHF010000071.1:250-580 GCA_026415355.1 Brevinematales bacterium | reverse complement strand
ATCATACGATTATCCATTACCTTTTGACAGTATTGAAGGTGATGAATTTATTGATAAAATTATTGAAATAGACCAATTGCCAATCGGTAGAACACCACGTTCCAATCCCGCAACATATATAGGAGTTTTTACATTTATTAGAGATCTATTCGCACAGCTACCGGAATCAAAAGCTAAAGGATATAAGCCAGGTCGTTTTAGTTTCAATGTTGAGGGTGGAAGATGCGATAAGTGTGAAGGTGATGGTGTTGTAAAAATTGAAATGAATTACCTACCACCTGTTTATGTTAAATGTGATAATTGTGATGGGAAAAGATATAATAAAGAAAC
>JAOAHF010000071.1:0-240 GCA_026415355.1 Brevinematales bacterium | reverse complement strand
ATTTAACATTTGAAGATGCTTTAGAATTTTTTGATAATATTCCTTCTATAAAAAGAAAAATAAAAGCTGTATGCGATGTTGGCTTAGGATACATAAAATTAGGGCAACCTGCAACTACACTTTCAGGTGGAGAAGCACAGAGAATCAAATTAGCAACAGAGCTTTCAAAAGTATCGACTGGTAAAACTTTGTATGTTTTAGATGAACCAACAACAGGTTTACATTTTAAAGATATTAAAG
>JAOAHF010000070.1 GCA_026415355.1 Brevinematales bacterium | reverse complement strand
AGGTAAAAACTGAAATATAAGGCAATAATCACGCAGGATATAGTTAGTTTCAATCCCTGAAAGGGAAGGTAAAAACCTATCTAAGGAAATTCTTCTATGAGAAGGCGAAAATGTTTCAATCCCTGAAAGGGTAGGTAAAAACTCTTGAACGGAGAAGCATAACTGCCATCACCGCTAGGTTTCAATCCCTGAAAGGGTAGGTAAAAACCAGAATCACGCAACTGAACCTAGCAAATGTAAATACAAAGTTTCAATCCCTGAAAGGGTAGGTAAAAACAGGTAGTGTCCCCATACTTGACGTATTTCCTTGAGCGTTTCAATCCCTGAAAGGGTAGGTAAAAACCCACCCTCTCTCTCCTTCTAGGAGGATAAACGGGTAAGTTTCAATCCCTGAAAGGGTAGGTAAAAACTGATGACACACAACCCGTGCAAGTGATAGGTGCGAAGTTTCAATCCCTGAAAGGGTAGGTAAAAACTGAATTTTACATCGCTAATTATTTCGTTCTTAGGAGGTTTCAATCCCTGAAAGGGTAGGTAAAAACCATAACATAAATACAAAATATTTTGGTATTCAATTTGATATGTTT
>JAOAHF010000069.1:331-607 GCA_026415355.1 Brevinematales bacterium | reverse complement strand
CAAATAACGAGATAGATGAGATAAAGGTTATTTCAGACAAAGCGAGAGTTTTCTACATAAAGTCTGAGGACTTTAGGGAATACTTTTATGACTATCCTGTTATCCTGCCTAGGCTAAAGGCGTATTCGTAGGAGTCTGAAGTTTGTAGGAGAGTTTGGTAAGAATTAAAGTGAAAGAAATATACCCAACAAAAGAACTATAAATCACTTTATCAAAAACTTTCTATTTGGTACTCTTCTAGACAGGGAGAAGTTGAGAATTGCTTGAATAAGTTAT
>JAOAHF010000069.1:0-321 GCA_026415355.1 Brevinematales bacterium | reverse complement strand
CCAAACATCAGTAGGAGTTAGTTGAATTCTTGGTTTTCTAGGCTTGATAATACTGTTGGCATGGTACCGTTTCTTTTGGAGTATCTATGGGTGATAACAAATCTATGGAAGTGGTAAAGAAAACCTTGAAAGAACGAAAAAGTTTGGGAATGTTCTTCACACCTCTATGGCTTGTTGATTACATGACTAGCCTGATAGATATAAATGGGATGTCTTACGATAGGTTGAAAGTTCTTGAGCCTGCTTGTGGGACTTGTCAGTTTCTTAGGAGGGTTAGAGATAAATTTAAGTACTTAGATATGGATTGTGTTGGTGTTGAAG
>JAOAHF010000068.1 GCA_026415355.1 Brevinematales bacterium | reverse complement strand
CCCTGAAAGGGTAGGTAAAAACAGAGAATGCCAAAAAGGTTTTTGAAATACTAGAAGTGAGTTTCAATCCCTGAAAGGGTAGGTAAAAACCGCATCATTCACTCTACGAGATGAAGTTGCTGACGAAGGTTTCAATCCCTGAAAGGGTAGGTAAAAACTCAAATCTATTAGTTCTGTGTTTGTGAGATGCGATTGAGTTTCAATCCCTGAAAGGGTAGGTAAAAACTAGTCCAAGCTCAAAACATACTCTAAACTCCACCCAGTAGTTTCAATCCCTGAAAGGGTAGGTAAAAACCACTGTGTTCCCCTCCTTATTTACCTCGATCTCACCGGGTTTCAATCCCTGAAAGGGTAGGTAAAAACAGATGAATGGATACAGAGACAAAAGCAGGTTCTAGAGGTTTCAATCCCTGAAAGGGTAGGTAAAAACTCTACTAATAGCTATAGCATTTTAAACTGCGATGTTGCGTTTCAATCCCTGAAAGGGTAGGTAAAAACGAGGATAACATGGCAGATAAAAAGGAAAAGAAGAAGGGTTTCAATCCCTGAAAGGGTAGGTAAAAACAAAATAAAACCACACAAATACATGTATTCAGCATTACTGTTTCAATC
>JAOAHF010000067.1 GCA_026415355.1 Brevinematales bacterium | reverse complement strand
CAATCCCAGTTTTTACCTACCCTTTCAGGGATTGAAACTCAAAAATTCAAAAATCCTATGAATCCTATGCTTTGAGGTTTTTACCTACCCTTTCAGGGATTGAAACTTGTTCTTTTTACTATGTTGTTAGTAAATTCTCTTTTAGTTTTTACCTACCCTTTCAGGGATTGAAACGTCTTAAATGAGTAGGTTTCTATCTCTTTAAGAGTATGTTTTTACCTACCCTTTCAGGGATTGAAACGGTATTTACTGGGGAGTAGGAGGAGGAATATTAATAAGTTTTTACCTACCCTTTCAGGGATTGAAACAGATAAGGAATAAACTTTCCAAGAAGTGCATTTCTAGTTTTTACCTACCCTTTCAGGGATTGAAACACGATTCTCTGGTATCATATATCTTCCGTATGAGATGTTTTTACCTACCCTTTCAGGGATTGAAACAGTAATGCCGAATACATGTATTTGTGTGGTTTTATCTTGTTTTTACCTACCCTTTCAGGGATTGAAACTATAGTAAAATCTGATGAGGGATCCATCTCAATATATCCGTTTTTACCTACCCTTTCAGGGATTGAAACGAAAATAGGTTGCTAAAAATTAGCAAGGACGCTTGGGTTTTTACCTA
>JAOAHF010000066.1 GCA_026415355.1 Brevinematales bacterium | reverse complement strand
GCATATTGCTTTACTGTCAGAGGAAGCAGAACCAGCCTGATAAAAAATGTAAATATAATAATTGAAAGCCCGTAGCTGAAAAATGCGAGATTATTGTATATAAAATGTAAAAAACTGCCTAACGGATATGATATAAAATCGAGCATCAAACTTTCTCCTTTACGTTCACTGTTAAGATTAACGACAGGTTTAAAAACCTCCATAATCCAATAATTGAATTCCTCGTTCTATTTAACCGGGTCATATCCCCCCGGATGAAAAGGATGACATTTTGCAATCCTTTTTGCTGACAGATATACACCCTTTATGCAACCATATTTGGTTACAGCTTCTACGGCGTATTGGGAACATGTAGGATGAAACCTGCAGCTTGGAGCTTTCATCGGGGATATCCATTTTTGATACATCCTTATCAAAAACACTAAACACCTTTTAAACAATCCCATTTCTCCCGGTCAAATATATTCAACTTCTTAAATAAAAACTTCATTTCTTTTTTGATTTCAATAAAGCCAGGAACATCATCCGAAACTCTCGCAACAAACACACAATCATAGCCCTGCTTTATAAAATCCTCATACAACCTGTAATTCTCCCTTATTAGTCTCCTAATCCTGTTTCTTCTTA
>JAOAHF010000065.1:285-655 GCA_026415355.1 Brevinematales bacterium | reverse complement strand
CGCTTATTCTGTCAGGTGCGTAAACGATCAATTTTGCAATTAGAGAATCATAATTTGGTGGAATTTTATAACCAGCATAACAGTGTGTATCAACTCTTACTCCATATCCACCTGGAAGATGAAAACCGGTAATTTCACCTGGTGAGGGTCTAAAATTATTTTCAGGATCTTCCGCATTTATTCTACACTCAATAGCATGTCCTACTGGTTTACTAACTTTTTTGTCCAATTTTTTCCCAGCTGCTATTTCTATTTGTAACTTAATTAAATCTCTCCCTGTTACTTCTTCAGTTATTGGATGCTCAACTTGAATCCTTGTATTCATTTCCATAAAGTAGAAATTATGATCTTTATCAACAAGAAATTCGAT
>JAOAHF010000065.1:0-275 GCA_026415355.1 Brevinematales bacterium | reverse complement strand
GTGATTCTTCAACCAATTTTTGATGACGCCTTTGGATTGAACAATCTCTCTCATTTAAATGGATTACATTTCCATATTGATCTCCGAACACCTGAATTTCGATATGATGTGGTTGTTCAAGATATTTTTCAATATAAACTCCAGGATCGCCGAATGCAGCTTCTGCTTCAGTCGATGCCATAACAAAATTTTTTTCCAACTCATCTTCATCTCTTACAATGCGCATCCCTTTACCACCACCACCAGCTACTGCTTTAATAATTATTGGAAAACCT
>JAOAHF010000064.1 GCA_026415355.1 Brevinematales bacterium | reverse complement strand
TGGGAAGAGGAATAATGTCAAGTACCTCTTTGCTTCACTCTTTTTCGCCGCTATGGCAGCTTCTTACAAGATAAATTATGCTTCTCTGCTTATAATACCTGCTGGCGTTTACGTCTTGAGTATTATCAGGAGTAAGATATTAGATGTAACTAGATTATTTGTTACTACTTTGATGAGTGTGATAGTTTTTGTTGCTTCCCTTCTTGTCTTTATTCCAAACTTCCTAGTTATTCCAGATGTCATAGTAAATAGATTCTTCTATGAGACAGGTGAAGGTAGTTTTAATCTAGATCGTAGTTTGTATTTTTACGTTTATCAAGGGTTGATAATAGGCTCGGGTGTAGTTCCATTTTTGTTGTTTCCATTGTCCTTAATTTTGGTTACGAAGAACGAAAAATTTGATAGAGTTTATTACTTGGTTCTGATACTCCTATTCGGGACTATAAACTTGATAGGTTTGTTATCTCTTTCCTCAAGAGAACTTCCTAGGTATTCAAACTTTTTCATACCCATAATAGGTTTATTATCTTCATATTCTGTTTATCAGATTAATCGTGCTTTAGATAAATCTAGAATACATAAGATACTACTTAATATTCTCATATTCTTACCAGTAGCTTTTTTAGCACTACTAAACAAAACATACTTTTTGAAACCAATTAGTACGATGGAGGCTAGAAAGTGG
>JAOAHF010000063.1 GCA_026415355.1 Brevinematales bacterium | reverse complement strand
GTTTTTACCTACCCTTTCAGGGATTGAAACATTTCTTTTAGAAAGTCAGAAAACTTTCTAAGTGCTGGGTTTTTACCTACCCTTTCAGGGATTGAAACCTGAAACTACCAAACGCACCGACAACGCCTTTGTTATGTTTTTACCTACCCTTTCAGAGATTGAAACACTTAAAAAATGTGAGGAAAATTCAGGTGGATGGCTTGTTTTTACCTACCCTTTCAGGGATTGAAACTATAAAAATTCCTATTCATATATACGAGTTTGGCGAAGTTTTTACCTACCCTTTCAGGGATTGAAACTTCCTTCTGGCTTCAACTGGCTATACATCATGCGAAGTTTTTACCTACCCTTTCAGGGATTGAAACCAAAACAACTGTGTTCTATAGAATTAGGATACTCAAGTTTTTACCTACCCTTTCAGGGATTGAAACTTCACGAATGAAGAAAACAGGTCTTGTGAAGCATACAGTTTTTACCTACCCTTTCAGGGATTGAAACCTTCAAGGTATGTATAGCTGTTATCACACCAGCTAGGAGTTTTTACCTACCCTTTCAGGGATTGAAACCTATTTGGAATGAATACTGCGCAATCTCAGCAGCTCGTTTTTACCTACCCTTTCAGGGATTGAAACAGTAATGCTGAATACATGTATTTGTGTGGTTTTATTTTGTTTTTACCTACCCTTTCAGGGATTGAAAC
>JAOAHF010000062.1 GCA_026415355.1 Brevinematales bacterium | reverse complement strand
GAATTTGAGGTTGAACTTCCTGCATTCTTACCATGGAAGAATACTGCTTTACAGTAAGCGGAAGTAATACAATTCTAATAAAGAACGTAAAAATAATGATTGAAAGTCCATAACTTAAAAAAGCCATGTTGTTATATATAAAATGCAGAAATGATCCTAACGGATAAGATATAAAATCGAGCATTGATTTTTCTCCTTTACTTTCACGAATAAAACTACTGATGACTGTACTTCGCATTTCATCAGCATTTACACTACCTTTGCCTTAATCCTATTTGACCGGATCATATCCGCCCGGATGAAAAGGATGACATTTTAGTATCCTTTTCACCGACAGGTATCCACCTTTCATGCAGCCATACTTGCTCACAGCTTCTATGGCATATTGGGAACAGGTAGGATAAAACCTGCAACTAGGAGCTTTCATCGGAGATATCCATTTTTGATACTGCTTGATCAAAAATATTAAACACCTTTTAAGCAATTCCATTTCTCCTGGTCAAATACGTTTAACTTCTTAAATAAGAACTTCATCTCTTTGCGAATTTCCGTAAAACCGGGGAGTTCTTCCGTTACTCTCGAAACAAAAACTAAGTCATATCCCGGCCTTATAAAATCCTCAAACAACCTGTAGTTTTCCCTGATGAGCCTCCGGATCCTGTTTCTTTTTACACTCTTTCCAACCTTTTTACTTGTCGTAATAC
>JAOAHF010000061.1 GCA_026415355.1 Brevinematales bacterium | reverse complement strand
AAATTGAATCTGGATGGACCAATAAAAATCGTGGTAAAAATAAACCAGAGGAATTTTTCAAAATGATGTTTCCAGCTATCTACAACCATTTAATTTCATTCGCCAATCTTAAAACAGAAGAAACAAGAAGAAAAGGACTATTTGATAGAGATGACCAGGGAGATTATTGGTGGGAATTAAGGGATTGCGACTATTACCATGAATTTGAAAAAGAAAAAATCGTGTGGCAGGAAATAGTGAGAGAACCAAGTTTTGCATATGATAACAGTGGTATTTACTGCGAGGCTACCTCTTTTATAATGGTTGGAAACAATCTTAAATACATTTTAGGCGTTTTAAATTCAAAACCAGGTTCTTTTTTCTTCAAAGAGTTTTATGCTGGAGGTGGTTTGGGAAAGGAAGGATTTAGATATAAGAAAGCATTTTTGGAACAACTTCCTCTTCCTTCCATCACTTCCCAAAACCGACACATTGTCCAGAAGATAGAATCCCTTGTCTCCCAAATTCTCTCCATCACTCAATCTGATGATTACCTTTCCAACCCAAAAAAGCAAAAGAAGGTAAAAGAGCTTGAAAATGAAATTGACCAGCTGGTTTACAAACTTTATGGATTGACAGAAGAAGAAATTAAAATAATAGAGGGAGAAGAAAACAGTGAAAAAAAATAGATTTATATTTGCCCACTATGAACTTGATGATATTGTCTTTGATGTCCTTGGCTTAACCGAAGA
>JAOAHF010000060.1 GCA_026415355.1 Brevinematales bacterium | reverse complement strand
TCCCTGAAAGGGTAGGTAAAAACCCATGCAGCGGTAAGATAGCAAAGAGCACAGACCCTATGTTTCAATCCCTGAAAGGGTAGGTAAAAACGGAGGCAAAGCATCTTTATACTGTTGATGAAATTCAGGTTTCAATCCCTGAAAGGGTAGGTAAAAACCGAACTAGAACAATACGAAGATTTACTAAGGAATATGTTTCAATCCCTGAAAGGGTAGGTAAAAACTTGAAAACGATACTAGTGAAGTCAAAGGTTGGTTGTGCTGGTTTCAATCCCTGAAAGGGTAGGTAAAAACCTGATCTTTTCATATATTTCTTTGGTGACGCGCAAATAGTTTCAATCCCTGAAAGGGTAGGTAAAAACTGGGAGCCCGTCCTCCAGAATTTTGCAGAGTGCCGGTTTCAATCCCTGAAAGGGTAGGTAAAAACCTTCTCTCGGAATTCTTGATTTTTTTGATAGAGATTAGTTTCAATCCCTGAAAGGGTAGGTAAAAACCTACCCACCTCTCCGGATATAGAGGTGGTATTAGAGAAGTTTCAATCCCTGAAAGGGTAGGTAAAAACTGGGACCTTCTCCTCTCCTTGGAAAAGGAGTATGAGTTTCAATCCCTGAAAGGGTAGGTAAAAACATGAACTAGAACAATACGAAGATTTACTAAGGAATATGTTTCAATCCCTGAAAGGGTAGGTAAAAACTCGGCCGAGAAAGCTATCTTCAGCTAGCTGGAACATGTTTCAATCCCTGAAAGGGTAGGTAAAAAC
>JAOAHF010000059.1 GCA_026415355.1 Brevinematales bacterium | reverse complement strand
ACGCCAAGAAATGGTAAACGAAAATTCAAAACACTCTCGTATGTACAGTTTCAATCCCTGAAAGGGTAGGTAAAAACTGAAAAGAGAACATCGTCTATAGACTTATGCGCAACTTGTTTCAATCCCTGAAAGGGTAGGTAAAAACCTATACCGTAGATATTCGCAAGTGTCATCACCTCGTCAGGTTTCAATCCCTGAAAGGGTAGGTAAAAACTTGCATAGCAGGTTGTAGCTTCTGAAGAATGCTAGTAGGTTTCAATCCCTGAAAGGGTAGGTAAAAACCTAAACAAGTAGTTATGTACTACATTTTTTACCGAGTTTCAATCCCTGAAAGGGTAGGTAAAAACTCTGTTCTTGAGCCTGAGGCGATGAGCCGTCTAGCGGGTTTCAATCCCTGAAAGGGTAGGTAAAAACAATGCGCTTTGCATTACTTCACGCGCTTAGAAATCCTGTTTCAATCCCTGAAAGGGTAGGTAAAAACTTTCCCTGATACTTCCGAAGATTTCCTGAAAGCTTTGGTTTCAATCCCTGAAAGGGTAGGTAAAAACCAAAGGTTGGTTATTAGGTAGCCTATCCACTTCCTGCGTTTCAATCCCTGAAAGGGTAGGTAAAAACTAGCAAATCTCGCTTCAGAGCATTATTCTCATTCAGGTTTCAATCCCTGAAAGGGTAGGTAAAAACACGATTGCGGCTAAGTGCCATCATAAGACGATGAAGTGTTTCAATCCCTGAAAGGGTAGGTAAAAACAAGAAGATTCTATCCTCTTCTCTTGCTATTTCTTTAGGTTTCAATCCCTGAAAGGGTAGGTAAAAACACCTTGTTTTTAGAATGTCTATTGG
>JAOAHF010000058.1 GCA_026415355.1 Brevinematales bacterium | reverse complement strand
ATCTCAAGGAAGGGTATAATACTCCGAAATTTTTAATAGGAGGGGTACGAGATGGGTATTGAGAGGGATGTATACAACGAATATGGAGTGAAGGAGAGTAGTCGTAATAACGAGGTTAAGGTAGGTACACCGAGATTATCTGTGATAATAGCTGTAACAGTTTTGTTTTCAGTGTTTAATTTTGTGATAGGATACATGATAGGTAAGTTTATGGGTGGAAGTAGCGTTAGTAGGGATTTAGTTACTGCTGGTAGTATAGTGGAAACAAATAGAAGTGATTACATAGGAGTAGTGAGTGAAGATAAGAATTTGAAAAGTGCTGAAGTGAGTAACATGTTGAAGAAGAATCTTTTGGTTGGATCCAGTAGTGATGTAGAAGAGGACATAAGTGAGCTAATTCCTTCTAGTGTTAAGAGTATTGATAGTAAAGATATAGGAAAAAAAAATGTTGATAATAACAAGCCTAGAGTATCGGCTAATAGTAGCGAGAGTAGGAAAGTAAGTAGTATCGATACAAGCAGCAAAAGTAAGGTGGAAAGAGTAGAAAAGAAAGTTACTGGTGAGAAAACATCAAATTTAGTGAAGGATACTAATACAAAGAAAACATCTAGCACAGGTCAAACTATGAAATATTACATCCAAGTTTCTTCAAATGAAAAGAAAGAAACGGCTGAAAGCACTCTGAGTAAACTTAAAATGATGGGATTAAATGGTTTTATTCAAGAGGTTGTAATAGATGGCAAAAAATTGTATAGGGTTAGAATCGGTGAAATTGAAAGTTACGAAGATGCTATGAAGATTCTAGAAAAAGCAAAAAAACTCAATAGCTCAGCCTTCTTGGTAGTAAGTAAATA
>JAOAHF010000057.1 GCA_026415355.1 Brevinematales bacterium | reverse complement strand
CCTGTAACACCATCAATAACTGTTTCCAACGCACCACCTTTCCCAAAGGCAATAACTGGTCTTCCACTTGCCTGTGCCTCCACAGGCGTAATTCCAAAATCCTCTTCACCCGGGAAAATTAATGCTCTACATTTTGAATAATATTCTTTTACAACTTCATCCGGCTGCCGTCCCAAAAACTTTATGTTTTTGTTAGCTATTCTTTTTAATTTTTCTTTTTCTGGTCCGTCTCCTATTATAACTAAGGGTAATTTTAATTTGTTAAAAGTTTCAATTGCTAAATCTATTCTTTTATAAGCAACTAATCTTGATACAATTAAAAAATATTCTTCATCTATATCACTAATTTTAAAATAATCTGTCCTAACAGGTGGATAAATGACAACGCTATCTCTTCTATAATGTTTCCAAATCCTCTTAGCAACGTTTTTTGAATTAGCAATAAAATAATCAACCCTATCTGCAGATACTCTATCCCAAATCCTCATATATGACATAAAATATTTCAAAAGTTTCTTCTTTACTAAGCTTAGATTCTCTTTCTCATAATATTCATAATAAAATTCCCAAGCATATCTCATTGGAGTATGGCAATAACAGATATGAACTGTATCAGGTTTAGTTATTATTCCTTTGGCACAAGAAGAACTGCTACTAATTACAATATCAAATTCATTAAAATTAAAACTTTCAAAAGCCATAGGCATAATAGGAAAATATTTCTGATGCTTTTTTTGTGCGTCTTTAAATTTATTTACAAATGATGTAATTACCTTAGCGTTTTTTAGTGAATCATCTAAATTTTCAGGATTATATATCGAAGTATATATAGGTGCATCTGAAAACACTTCTTTCAAACTAATTAATACTCTTTCAGCTCCTCCCATATTAGTAAGCCAATCATGAAC
>JAOAHF010000056.1 GCA_026415355.1 Brevinematales bacterium | reverse complement strand
GACCAAGAACGGCCGAAACCACAGGATAGAGAGTGATACCGAGTTGCTCAATGAGATTATTGAATTGCGTTATTACCTTTTGCATCACATCAATCTTTCCTACCTCTTCTGCCATTCCTCCGTAGGTTTTTGTTAGATGCTCTACGATTTTAGCATTGTCTGCTTTTGTTTCTATGAGTGCCTTCAGCCGAGAGTCGTAACGCGTTAAGAAGGTTTCACCAGTTTGGAGAACTCGCACTACTTGCGTCATAGCGGTCTCAAAGTCAAGCCCAAAAGCCCTTGCTACATTGAGAGACACTTTTGTCAATTCTTTTGTCTGATCTACTGTGAGCCCCATCTGAATTCCTAGTTGATACATTTTTATGATGGCTTCATCATCAATACCCATAATATTTGAAAGTTTATCTGCTTCTTCACTTAGCGCATTTAGAGTTTCTCTTAATTCATTTCCTGCAAATCCTGCATTTTTTAACGCAACTTCTAACTGTTTTAATACTACCAAACTTTCTATACCTTGCCTAAGACTCTGAATAGCCCCCGCTACACCAATAATAGCAACTGATAACTTACTAAAAACCGAAGATAAACTACCTGCGATACCACCTAAACCTCCAAAGCCTGCTTTGCCAGTTTTATTAACATTGTTTATTTCTTGTCCTACGCTTTTTAAACTATTCTTAGTTTTATTGATCGCTTCTTCAAATTTATCAACCTTTGCCTGTATTTCATATACTACCTGAAGCCTGTCTGCCATACCTACCCCCTTATGCCGAGTATTTGCCTATATTTTTTTAAGTCCCAAGCCCCAGCCGTATCAGTTGCTTGATTCCATCTATAAAACCGAATATTTTCGTAGATAATTCTAATAGATACATAATCAAGCCCCATAACATACTCCATACTCCAGCCAGTATAGAAG
>JAOAHF010000055.1 GCA_026415355.1 Brevinematales bacterium | reverse complement strand
GAATGGAGGTAGAAGAATAATCTTTCGTTGGATGTTTATTATTGAAGCTCCTTTAAGAGCAACAGAAAATGCCATCTTATGCCTTTTGAAAAGGCGAATGCATGCGGAAGTCCTTTCCTTTGACAGAGCGGTTCAGGAATGTTAGCTTATGCCCGAATTTTCTATCAGCTTTATCTCTTCCTCCGTAAGCCCGTAGAGTTGATATACCAGCTGGTCTATTTTTCTTTCAAGCTCTGAAGTGTCTGCAGAACAGCCTAAGGTTTTCTTTGTCTGCGTTATCTGTTTTACGAGGTCTTCTATTTGGCTTACTATGGGTTGGTTTTGTGGGGTGGGGGGTGGTAGTGGCAACCTCTCGAGAAAAGTCTTTTTATATCTGTAACCTTGCTCTCCAAGCCCTCCACCAGCATAGAAAAGTTTGAAAAACAAACTAACTGGCATGGAATTTAGTAAACCACAAACATAGGTAATGTTTCTCCCAGTCATTATAAACCCAGTTGCTTCTACATATGTTTTGCTGGTATCATAGCAAAACCGAGGTTCATAAACTATTTCCTGCCATATAATCTTTTCTTTTTCAAACTCTGGGTAGTAATCGCAGGGTCTAAGTTCCCACCAGTAGTCGCCCATATCTTCTCTTTCCGTCAGTCCTTTGCTTTTGCCCGTGCCATTGGTGTTTAAATACTGTCTAAAGTGTTCGTTTAGTGCAGGAAAGGTTTCCTCAAAAAATTTATAGGCATCTTTTCCTTTCCTGTTTTGATTAGTCCAGCCAGCAGGAATTAGAATTAACCACAACCCCGCCCATTCGTAGCAATACCTCCCTATATCCCTACCCCTCAAAACAGGCTTTATGATATCTTCAGTTCTTTTCCTCTCCTCTTCACTCCTACAGCTTGCAAGAATTCTATCTCTCGTTTGAGTGTCAATAATAAAGGCTTCGTTAAAGCCCGTCAAAACTCCACGGTATATGTTTACATTCCAATCTCCCAGAGGC
>JAOAHF010000054.1 GCA_026415355.1 Brevinematales bacterium | reverse complement strand
TACCTACCCTTTCAGGGATTGAAACAATTTTTGGTATATGAATTTTTGACAAAACCCCTTTCCGTTTTTACCTACCCTTTCAGGGATTGAAACTGGATCTCCTGCGACTTCCTATTCGCTATATCCTGTGGTTTTTACCTACCCTTTCAGGGATTGAAACTGATTGAACACATCGTGAATATTCTTGCTAGTCCTTAGTTTTTACCTACCCTTTCAGGGATTGAAACTGTGAAAACTGAAGAAGAAGAGGTAAAAAACCTTCTGTTTTTACCTACCCTTTCAGGGATTGAAACGAGTCGTAGCGCGTCAGGAAGGTTTCACCAGTTTGAGTTTTTACCTACCCTTTCAGGGATTGAAACTATATTTGAAGGTTTTGGTATCTGATATTTTTGACTAGTTTTTACCTACCCTTTCAGGGATTGAAACACCTGAGGAGAATCCTTGATGACTATGAGATAGATAATGTTTTTACCTACCCTTTCAGGGATTGAAACATGATGAAGCCATCATAAAAATGTATCAACTAGGAAGTTTTTACCTACCCTTTCAGGGATTGAAACTAATATACAAAATTATCACTCACCACCTCTTCAAGTAGTTTTTACCTACCCTTTCAGGGATTGAAACTTATCTCTCCGTCACTACTTTGTTGATGACTCTGTTGGTTTTTACCTACCCTTTCAGGGATTGAAACCAATAGCATTATGGAGGTTATGATGGAGCTTAAGCATGTTTTTACCTACCCTTTCAGGGATTGAAACAGGGACTTTGATAGAAGATATCTCTCTGAGGGCTTCAGTTTTTACCTACCCTTTCAGGGATTGAAACCTCCTTCTTCCGCGTCTATGATTTTTTCTAGCATCCTGTTTTTACCTACCCTTTCAGGGATTGAAACACATCGCCCTGCATTCCATGGATGGGCGATATATATGTTTTTACCTACCCTTTCAGGGATTGAAACTATTTGCGCGTCACCAAAGAAATATATGAAAAGATCAGGTTTTTACC
>JAOAHF010000053.1 GCA_026415355.1 Brevinematales bacterium | reverse complement strand
GGTTTTTACCTACCCTTTCAGGGATTGAAACTTGATAGGAATAGACTAGGCGGAGCAAATACAAAGCAGTTTTTACCTACCCTTTCAGGGATTGAAACACTACAAATCAAGAAGGCATCAAGAAAGTAGTGTTCTGTTTTTACCTACCCTTTCAGGGATTGAAACAAATAGAGGGAGGGGTGTATATCTACGGCAGACACAACGTTTTTACCTACCCTTTCAGGGATTGAAACCTATATAGCTCCATACATGAATAGATGTAAAATTCGTTTTTACCTACCCTTTCAGGGATTGAAACAACCGCCGAGGAATAGCAAGATATGGGAGCGGGACGGAGTTTTTACCTACCCTTTCAGGGATTGAAACTCAAACCGTTTGGTAACATCATTTACCTCTGATACATGTTTTTACCTACCCTTTCAGGGATTGAAACCTACGGAGCGGACGCTACGCAGAACTATCTACCTCTGTTTTTACCTACCCTTTCAGGGATTGAAACATGAAATTTCCTCGGTCCCTGATAGTTTCTATGCTGGTTTTTACCTACCCTTTCAGGGATTGAAACCTACTAGCTCTGATTTTGTAATGCCGTATTTTCTTGCCTGTTTTTACCTACCCTTTCAGGGATTGAAACATAGCTATAGCATTTTAAACTGCGATGTTGCTAATAGTTTTTACCTACCCTTTCAGGGATTGAAACAGGAGCTGATGTGGATACCAAGATAGAGAAGGAGGCAGTTTTTACCTACCCTTTCAGGGATTGAAACAGCCTATACTCTACCTGCTGTTTCAAAAGGTTCGTTTGGAGTTTTTACCTACCCTTTCAGGGATTGAAACAGGGGTCCTTCCTTTTAATTTTGATCTTCCCGACCCAGTTTTTACCTACCCTTTCAGGGATTGAAACACGCCTTCAACTGGTTTCTTTTATACAAACAAAACCTGTTTTTACCTACCCTTTCAGGGATTGAAACATGTTCCAGCTAGCTGAAGATAGCTTTCTCGGCCGAGTTTTTACCTA
>JAOAHF010000052.1 GCA_026415355.1 Brevinematales bacterium | reverse complement strand
GAATCAAAGTCTAAATATACAGAAACAGTCAAAGTCCTGATGACTGCTCTTGAAATGAGAGATAAGTATACAGAAGGTCATTCAAGGAACGTTGCTAAAATAGTTAGAGCAATAGGAGAGGAACTAAACTATAGCGACAGCCATATAGAAGAGTTAGAACTTGCTGCATATTTACATGACATTGGTAAAATAGGTATTCCCGACAGTATATTAAATAAGCCAGAAAAGTTAACAGAAGATGAATATAAGCAAATAAAAAGTCACACAGTCATAGGCTATGATATAGTTAAAGGAATAAAGGACCTAGGAAAAATTCCTGAACTAGTTAGACACCACCATGAAAGATATGATGGTAAAGGATACCCTGATGGCAAAAAAGGGGACGAGCTAGATATAGATGTATATATATTACAGCTTGCTGATTCAGTAGATGCTATGTCTACAGATAGAATATATAGAAAGGCATTAAGCCCAGAACAAATAAAAGCTGAACTTATAAAAAACCGTGGACTTCAGTTTCATCCAAAAATTGTTGATATATATTTAAAAATTTGTGATAAAGAAAATCTATGTAATTCGAGGGGTTAAGTATGTTTTTAGCATCACTTATTATCGGACTTATAATTGGTTTTATTCTAAAGGGTGACATAAGAAAAATAGATGTCTCAAACATAAAAGGACCTTATCTTGCAGTAGCTGCCTTTTCTATTGAATTTATTCTTTTTAATCTCATAAGAAGAGGCGTTATAGAAAGAAGTAACTTAACTTATATATTTTATCTAACTCAATATCTACTCATATTAATCTTTATTTATCTCAATAGAAAGGATTATGCCTTCCTTGTAATAGGTTTAGGCATAATATTAAATGCACTTGCCATATTTTTAAACGGTGGTGCAATGCCTGTAAGCCCAGAAGCTATGGTTAAAGCAGGAATGGCACCTTCAATTGAATATGTAAAGGAAACAATGGCTTCATCTGAAGGCTTATACGCAGTACAAAACTCAAAAACAATTTTACCTTTTTTAGGTGACTGTATCGC
>JAOAHF010000051.1:661-1072 GCA_026415355.1 Brevinematales bacterium | reverse complement strand
ATGCATGGAGGTTTGAGACGGAAAATTTACAGTGTGAACAGTTGAAAGAATTACCGTTTCCTGTTGTTTCTGGGAATACTTCCAAGTATATTGTGCAAATTAATAAGAGTAAAAATGATTTAATCAAAGAGATAAAACAGCTCGTTAAAGACTCAGATAAGTTGCTTAAAGATGAAAATAAAAGTTTACCACGTATCTACTTTGATAGATCCCTATATTTGCCATTGTTAATCCAAAGTAATAAAATCGATAAAATTTCACCAGCAGGACTAGTAGAAAGCGAGGAAAAATTCTTAAAAGGACTAAAAGAATACCTAGAAGCACATAAAGACAAGTTTGATAATTTTGAAATTTATCTCCTAAGAAACTATCCGTTTTCTGTGATTGGTTTTCAACTCTAGTGGGCAAAAT
>JAOAHF010000051.1:0-651 GCA_026415355.1 Brevinematales bacterium | reverse complement strand
ATACAAAGGGGCTTGATGACGAAAAGATACAGTTTAGCAAAGAGATTAAAGAATTGGAAAAGAAACTTAACCAAAATATAGAATTGGAATCTTTCATTCTTTCCAAAACTCCATACGAACAACTAAAAAAAGGAATAAAATCTCCTCCTTCAAAAAATGAGTATATAGAACACCATGTTTTATTTTTAGAGGACTCAAGTTGGGTAGAAGACTTTTTCAAACATCTACGTTTACCTTTATCAGAACTTTCTTGAATTTTATTTGTGGTTGGAATATATGCTTCCGATGATTGTTTCCGAAATCCGAAATAGGTGAGACATCGGAGCTTAATATGAAGAGTTTTTCCTCTCAAAGATACATAGATCATATCTCCATCGGTCTTAATGAACTTCATTTACGCCTTTTTCCTGAAAATATTACTGATGTGCCAAGGTGGAAGTATTTCTCTGATCAAGTTGTTCTCTTTCAAGGATCAAGCTATCTTTGAAAGGGATTATTAAATAGTCTTTTATCTCTTTCCTGGTTTTCTCTTTTTCTTTTCTCCAGCATCTTCTTGGTCAATCTGTTGATAATCGCTTCAATTCAGGCTTCAATCTTTTCGCAATTTTCTGATCTTTTGAGTTTCACAACAGATGGTGAAAAGAGAAACTC
>JAOAHF010000050.1 GCA_026415355.1 Brevinematales bacterium | reverse complement strand
GATCTGTATAGCAATAGGCTGTATATCAACTCCGTAGATAGAGTTCTCTATTACGTAGAGCTTCCTAGCGTAGTCAGGATATTTGATACTCTCATCAAAGTTATCGTCAATGTCTTTTAGTAATTTTTGTCTCTTATCTTTGTCTTCAATTTTCAGAACTTCCTCAAACTCTTGAAGCACCTTTTTTCTTTGTAGTTCATGCCAGAGTTCATTATTTGGATCAACTTTGTTTAGTATATTCACAACTTTATGAACTATTCCTATTGGAAAAGCACCAGAACCGACTGCTGGGTCTATAACTTTAAGAGAGTCTATTGCTCTAAGTATTTTGTCTTTTTCTTCATCCGTTAATTCAGCATTTTCTTCGGAGTAAGAAAGAAGTATTCTTAATCTATCCTCGTCAATACTAGTTTTGGTTTTCAGATACTCAAGGAGAGATTCTTCTACCATGAAATCAACAATCTCTTTTGGAGTGTAATAACTTCCCGTTGCTTTTCTTGCGGTAGTTTTGGTTTCAGGATTGTAAGATGCAATTAAGTTTTCAAAGATGTATCCTAAAAGTTCAGGATTAAGAGACACCTCTACGTCCACTGGTGATGACTCGTCAGCATTAAAGTTATAGTCTTTTAGAATGTTTATAAGCCCTCTTACCTCAACTTCCTTTTCATAACCGTAAAACTTAGATAGGTTTTCTTTCCTTTTTTCTCTAAAGAACAGAAAATCTGGTAGTCTTGCTATTTTATAACTATTTCTTGTAAAGCCATCTATGTAATTCTCATCTTCATCAAGGCATTCAAAAAGACCACCGTTTATAAAAGGAACTTTTTTAAATACATTTATAATCTCATTTTCACTTAGCATCTCACTTTTGTATCTTAATGCTTCGGAACTTCTTTCTTCAGGGTATGTATTCAAAGTAGTGAAAAAGAGATTTTGTAGAATAACGTTGTAGTAATTGCAATCTTTACCAAAATCTTTGACAACTCCTTCAAGGAAAGCTGGATCAAAAATTTCTTCAGGTATAAGTCCTTTTTCCTTTAAGAACCAAACGAAGATAAGTCTTGTAAGAAGCCTTATTAGATTTTCCTCT
>JAOAHF010000049.1 GCA_026415355.1 Brevinematales bacterium | reverse complement strand
TAAAACATATCAAATTGAATACCAAAATATTTTGTATTTATGTTATGGTTTTTACCTACCCTTTCAGGGATTGAAACTAATAGAAGAAAAGCAACCTGTCAAAAAACACAACATGTTTTTACCTACCCTTTCAGGGATTGAAACTACTGTTTTCTTACATCTACCCCTTTTGTTCGCTCGGTTTTTACCTACCCTTTCAGGGATTGAAACTGAACTGGAACAATATGAAGAAGTACTTTTAAATTTTGTTTTTACCTACCCTTTCAGGGATTGAAACCTTATAGGGAAGAAACTCCTTTTAGAAATGCACTTCTGTTTTTACCTACCCTTTCAGGGATTGAAACTGTAAAACTGGCATCTGCATAAGGGGTGTAAGATGGCGGTTTTTACCTACCCTTTCAGGGATTGAAACCCTGAATTCTATTGACAGGAACTTCTATTCCTAGAAGTTTTTACCTACCCTTTCAGGGATTGAAACCAAGCATACTGCTTCCTCCAACAGTCCCGTCCCAGATGGTTTTTACCTACCCTTTCAGGGATTGAAACCAATGTGCCAGTAATTTTCTATTACTTCCCGAAGATATGTTTTTACCTACCCTTTCAGGGATTGAAACGCAAGACGCTTCTCCTTAGCGCCGGGAATGTCTTTCGGGTTTTTACCTACCCTTTCAGGGATTGAAACTGAGATCAAGATATGCCTCCTCAAGGAGAGGAGACAAGTTTTTACCTACCCTTTCAGGGATTGAAACTTTTATCAATAAACCCTATTTTCAACAATGCCTTTACGTTTTTACCTACCCTTTCAGGGATTGAAACAAATTTATTCTATCATCACCTCTACGTCTCCATAAGGGTTTTTACCTACCCTTTCAGGGATTGAAACTAGGAATAGCATATTTGAGATAAGAGTTCCAAGAATGGTTTTTACCTACCCTTTCAGGGATTGAAACCATTAACTGAAACATCAACATCACTTATCTTTTGCATTGTTTTTACCTACCCTTTCAGGGATTGAAACTTTCTAGCTTTCCTACGCTATAAAGTAGTTCTATTGGTTTTTACCTACCCTTTCAGGGATTGAAACTGAATGATGAACGAGTTTTTGACTGCAAGACATAATAGTTTTTACCTACCCTTTCAGGGATTGAAACATTTCTTTTAGAAAGTCAGAAAACTTTCTAAGTGCTGGGTTTTTACC
>JAOAHF010000048.1 GCA_026415355.1 Brevinematales bacterium | reverse complement strand
AGGTAAAAACTTTTCTATGCTTTGGATTTCTTCAAGAATCTTCTCTTGTTTCAATCCCTGAAAGGGTAGGTAAAAACTCTCGTAGATGATCCGAAGTGAGATGTAATCTAAGCTCGTTTCAATCCCTGAAAGGGTAGGTAAAAACTTGATTATCTCATTCAGCAATTTGCTAAAGAAATAGCGTTTCAATCCCTGAAAGGGTAGGTAAAAACAGCGTTAAATGCTTCTACAGTTTTGCTGAATGAGCTGTTTCAATCCCTGAAAGGGTAGGTAAAAACCTATCGAAAGCAAGTAGAGATACTAGGTCAGATGACAATGTTTCAATCCCTGAAAGGGTAGGTAAAAACTGCCTTTGCTCATCTATCACCTTGCTTATGATCCGGAGTTTCAATCCCTGAAAGGGTAGGTAAAAACGGTAATCCAGCTATGGGATATATCAGAAGTAAATGATAGTTTCAATCCCTGAAAGGGTAGGTAAAAACTAGCAAATCTCGCTTCAGAGCATTATTCTCATTCAGCGTTTCAATCCCTGAAAGGGTAGGTAAAAACTAGGTGGTTTCAGACAGATGACTATACGTAGAGCTAGTTTCAATCCCTGAAAGGGTAGGTAAAAACGCAGATGGCTGGAAGCAGATATTCACGAATGGAAACGGTTTTTGTTTCAATCCCTGAAAGGGTAGGTAAAAACCAAGAAAGCAAATATCTTTGCAATCGGGCAAGAACTCAGTTTCAATCCCTGAAAGGGTAGGTAAAAACCGTTTATAATTATCAGAAACCAAAGCTACTCGGTGAAGGTTTCAATCCCTGAAAGGGTAGGTAAAAACCTGAAGCATATCTATTACTTCTAGTTGTCCCTTGATTATCTGTTTCAATCCCTGAAAGGGTAGGTAAAAACCGGGAATATGCGCTATGATATCTTACGTGAATTAGGCGTGTTTCAATCCCTGAAAGGGTAGGTAAAAACCAATTGATTTGCAAAGCATAAGAAGATTGCAGATAGGGTTTCAATCCCTGAAAGGGTAGGTAAAAACTACCTCCTTCTCTTACTCTTCATCTTCGAGCTGTCCAGTTTCAATCCCTGAAAGGGTAGGTAAAAACGCAGATGGCTGGAAGCAGATATTCACGAATGGAAACGGTTTCAATCCCTGAAAGGGTAGGTAAAAACCATAACATAAATACAAAATATTTTGGTATTCAATTTGATATGTTTT
>JAOAHF010000047.1 GCA_026415355.1 Brevinematales bacterium | reverse complement strand
ATACAAATATAATTCTGTTTCAAAAATTGAAACCACAAGAAACAAATAAGTTTAAAGCTGTCACAGTAGATAGCACCTTTGAAATCACAAAAATTGAGCAATATCTCAAAGAAAAATCCATACAGATGGAACAGAGCAAATTAGATGATAAGACCTTTGTTCTTGCTGATGATAGAACTTTAGCTCTCAAACAAAAGATAGAAGAAATCGGCAAGCCTCTAAAAGATTGGGATGTGAAAATTTATAGAGGAGTTATAACCGGCTTTAACGAAGCTTTTATTATCGATACCGAGACAAAGGACAGAATTTTGAAAAATTGCAAAGATGAAGATGAGAGAAAGAGGACAAAGGAAATACTAAAGCCTATTTTAAGGGGAAGAGATATCGGGAGATATTATTACAGATGGGCAGGTTTGTGGTTGATAAAAATTGAATCTGGATGGACCAATAAAAATCGTGGTAAAAATAAACCAGAGGAATTTTTCAAAATGATGTTTCCAGCTCTCTACAACCATTTAATTTCATTCGCCAATCTTAAAACAGAAGAAACAAGAAGAAAAGGACTATTGAATAGAGATGACCAGGGAGATTATTGGTGGGAATTAAGGGATTGCGACTATTACCCCGAATTTGAAAAAGAAAAAATTGTATGGCAGGAAATGAGCCAAGAACCATCGTTTGCTTATGATCGTGACAGTTATTTTACTAATCAAACAGCTTACATTGCAACAGGCAAACTCTTGAAATACATAATTGGAATTCTTAATTCTAATGTATCTCATTTTTACTTATTGAGAATTGCATATTCCTTATCTAATCAAGCTAATAGGTGGATAAAACAATATGTTGAACAAATTCCCCTCCCCACCATCACTCCGCAAAACCAGCATATTGCTAAAAAGATAGAATCCCTTGTCTCCAAAATCCTCTCCATCACCCAATCTGATGATTACCTTTCGAACTCACAAAAACAAGAAAAAGTAAAGGAGCTTGAAAATGAAATCAACAAACTGGTTTTTGAGCTTTACGATTTAACACCAGAGGAAATCAAGATTATAAAGTCAGAAATTGAGAAGTAAAACTCTCCTCTGCCATTAGTTCTTTCACCTTTGAGATTGGAAAAATTGATGGAGAAGGTAGAAATGCCTGAAAAAACGCTTTATAAGTGCTCCTCAAAATACACTTTCTAAATCATTTTTTAAACCCATCCTTTCTCAAGAATATATCTACCCTTGGCTATCCTTAAAAATCCCTTAATTCATCCCTCCTCCCATTCCCGTGGATTAAGTTCAAATTCATCTTTGGCACATTCTAAGCCTCACAAACTTTGCTTTTTTGGAAGCCTGAACCTACATAATTTTACCGGAGACCTCCATAGCTCCTGAGCCTATAGCAGATAAATCCGCACACTTTCCGCAGATTCCCCCGGCTATAATACCTACAGATACACGACTTTGATCAAAGAGATAGAAT
>JAOAHF010000046.1 GCA_026415355.1 Brevinematales bacterium | reverse complement strand
ATTTGCTAGAGCAACACTTGATAGACACTAAAAGTATTAACTATACCCAAATAACTCTCAAATTTTGGAATTTATTGCTCAACTTATCAATTTTCATCAGACTGGAGTTCGTATGCAAGTTTGGTAAAAAGTGCTGTCAATATTAGAGCAAATCTAAAAAAACTAGCTATCCTTGTTAAATCACCATAACTGTTGACTTATGTAGATGTATACTAATATACTTCATTAGGAAGAGGTGGTTTGTATGGACAGAGATATGGATGAAATAAACGATCTGTTTGCAAAAAAGGATTATGGATATGATTATAGACACATGGACAGAATACTTGATCTGTTTATACAAAAGGATTATGCTTATGCGGGTATAGTAATTGATGACGAACATAAAAGGTACCTGAAGAAAAGGTTTCAATCCCTTACTGATGAAGTAGATATTAAAGTTTACTACGATATTGATGATGAATTAGCGTTCCATATTGGATTTACTAAAAAGTTTGCTTCAGAGATAGCAGGCATAAACAATAAAATCAAGTTATCTTTCTTTAAACATAGGGGAATTGGTAGTCAAACGAAGTTAGGTATGACGCTTAGAACAAATCCAAGTATTACTATAGGAGAAGATAAAGGATACAGAATACTCTACAGTGGATTACCCGTCGGAAGATTAGTAGTGAAAAATATTGCTGATACCATAATTATGGTTTCAAAAGGTAATCATGGATTTGACGAAAATATAGTGAAGGAATTAAAATCCATATCAAAGGACGTTCATGTAAAGGTCTTTATTACACAAAATTGCCTAGTCTGTATGGATTCTGTATATCTTGCCAATAGGGTGGCAGTTGCATCTGGGGGAAAGGTTCTGTCAGAAACTATTTTAGTAGATGAAGATTTTGACTTAAATCTTGACTTAGCACACCGATTAGATGTTGAAACTTTCCCAACTCAAATAATAAGCAATGATGAAAAATCTATAACTGTAGATTTTCAAGAAGAAAATGAACTTGTAAATCTCGTACTGTCTTATGGTAAATAGAAAAAAGATATGCCTAAGGATTAGGAGAGACTTAAAGTGCTTAGGAAACTGGAGTGGTATATAAGCCTTCATGATAAGTTTCTAGACATTGATAGTAGTAGATGTAAGTTTGTTGAGGGGTACGGTGCTGGAAAGGGTAGGAGTCATAGGATAGCAGTAGTTGATAAGGTTGCGAATGAGAACTCGTGAACTGAGGATAAGGTAGGTAAGGCTGCTGAAAGGTAAGAAGATGCTTTTGAAACAGTGAGCTTATTCTGTCTAAAATTTTTATTCTATCTGACCTCTGTATTGATTTATCTTCCTCCGTAGTCTAGTGAAGTCTGGTTCTTCAGTTTGGAATGAAAAGAATAGTATGTTTCCGTCAGTCAATATCCCCTCACTTAAAAGAAACTTATTCATCTCCTCACTATACACACCTTCCCTGACTCTAGCAGAATAAGGAGTAAGAACATCAAAAAAACCATCATCAACGAATTTAGTAAGCCACCTACTGGTATAGTTTTTTAGCCTAAACAGTTTCTTCTTCACCAAGAATGCTTCTCTTATAGTGTAGTAATACCC
>JAOAHF010000045.1 GCA_026415355.1 Brevinematales bacterium | reverse complement strand
ATGTATTTCATGGACGTGGAGTCAAATATCATATATCTGAGAAACTATAGAAAGTATTCTGAAGTATTTATATCTTTGTTTAAACTTTCAAAGACATTTTATTTTTATTTTTGGATACCTGTATTATCACTAATCCGGGTAATAAAAAACTTACTTCCCAAAAAAATATAATACCACTAGACTTTTCAAATATCCGCTTTATCCTCAATAAAGTCTAAAATTTTTTGAGATATGATTCATAAAAATAATTTAAGGTTATGGAAATGGATATTTTTAGTACATCACACCTCTCGCTCCTCTGTTTTCTTTCTTTTCAAAACAACACCAAAAGTAGGTGATATGATGTGAGGAAAGATGATATACAACATATACAAGAGGACAATAAAATTGTGAAATACCTTAACAGGTATTTAGAGAACATATGAAAACATACTTGTAGTTATTTGCTAGAGCAACACTTACACTAAAAGTATTAACTATACCCAAATAACTCTCAAATTTTGGAATTTTTTTGGAATTTATTGAGGGTATTATGCGAAAGTTGAAAACTTACACTTGAAACAGTTATAACAACGATATGAAAACTAGAGTAGGAATAGGTTTTATTCACAACAATGATGAGAAAAGGAATAACTTATCTTTACCAAAAATTCTAGAGCTAGCTAACTTCTTAAAAGACTACTATGATGTTAGATTCTTGCCTGTGTCTTTTCAACCAGACGTGAATTCCAATCGCAGTATTACATGGCACCTGAATAGGGAATTCGTTATGTGGAAATGCCAAATGTTTTTACATAAATATCTAAAAATAAAACTACCCACAATAAAATCCTTCAATTTCACTCTGATAAGGCTGATTAATTTACTAAAAGGCGGATTCTCTAAACTCACAAGAGTTGCCAACTTTGAGATTATGTTATCTGATAAACACATAAGGTTGTGGTCTATCCTAGCCGAAGATAATGACTACATAATAATATTTGAAGACGATGCCATAATAGATGAAGATAGTATCCATAAGATAAAGGAGATAATAGAGTTTTCAAAGGAACTTGAGAAAGAAAATGATGATAAAATCTTATATGTAGACTTAGCAAATGGTTTTGAACTCAACAAATTAAAGATAGATAAGTTGATCATAAAAAGAGATGGTGACAAGATATTCTTTGACAGAATAGTATCAAACACTACTTGCTCCTACATGATAAGTTCAAAAACAGCAAAAGTATTCCTAGACTTACTTCTTGAAACACCATACTTGAGGTTACTCCCTCCTGACAGAATAGTTGATCATCTAGGTAGATTGTTGCTCAAAAAAGGTTATTCTACTATATGTGTGCATATAAATCCTCCAGCACTAATTCACGGAAGTATGACAAAAGCAGAGTTATATACAAGAGAGTATGTATAGCCAAAATTCCTAAAAACATTAAACTACACTAATTATGTCCAGATGAACCTCATTTATTTCTTCTAGATAGAACATTCCTTATTTCTTGCTCTAGTAAATCCACAATATTATCCCACAAGAAGTTCTTCAACACATGTTGCCTTATTTCTTCTCCTTTTTCCCTGACATAATCTGGATTGCTGTCTCTTATACACATCT
>JAOAHF010000044.1 GCA_026415355.1 Brevinematales bacterium | reverse complement strand
GAAGTGGAATTAAATGTTTATTCGATAACCGGCCAACTTGTTAAAAAATTATATAGGCAAGAACAGTTGCCAGGAACTTATCAAATTCATTGGAATGGCAAAAATAGCCGCGGACAGAATTTAAGAGGAATCTATTTTATCAAAGGTCGAATCGGCGTACATCCTATAACAGTAAAAGTAATCAGAATATAAAGTAACTTTTTATAACCTTTCTCACTTCGAAGTATTTAGTGTCTTAGCCAAAATTAGCAACTAAATTCTAATATAATAGCAGAGTCTTGCTATAAAACCAGAGGAAAATGAGACCTTGCAATTGTTATTATTTGTTTTTTTAATTTATGGAAAGATATCCGCAAATAATTGTTCTGGTGTTTCGGTCGTTCCATCTGCATAAACCAACCACACATAGAGATAAGGATTGCCATCGTTAAACCGTTTTTCGCTTTTAATTGTAGCGGCAAGAGCACCCTTTTTAGTAATTTCACCAGATACTAACTGGATGCCATCGTTATCAGGTTCTTGAAAATTGACTGATATCTGCCATTTATTATAGTCGGTATAGGTTCCATTTTGAGCAATCACTTCGTCACCAAAAGGTGGAGTATTGTCTTTCGCCTTGAATTTAATCTGATACCATGGTTTATCGTTAGTATATTCAAAACGTAATAAAAAATTGGTTGTTGGAACTGAAGTATAGTCAAAATTAAAAGTGAATTTTATATTTACCGCTTTTATACTCATATCAACTTTTCTGATATCTTCAGATGTTGTGCCATATCTTATTTCTTTTAAGTCTACTAAGAAGTAAGTTGTGTTATCGACCTTAAGGTCTACTTTCACCTTAGTAAGAACATCTTCGCCACCGACTACCCCAAATTGATACTCAGAAATTGAAATGACGCAGTCATGTACCTGAGACAGTGAATCTGTCCATACCCATTCAAAAATAATTGCATTATTTGGTGTAGTTGAGTAGTGCTCCCATTGTTGATTAGTTTGATTCCATCGCCACTTTCCAGCAAAAGTATCCCAGGGCGTGCTTTTGTTCAATATCAATAATGCGACTCGTGGAATTTCTTTTTTTTCGACACGAAGCATCTTGGTCAGTTTTATCTTTTTTTTGTTAATTAAAGGGATCTCTTCAAGAATATCAACACTACCTTGTAGTGCTAATCCACCCTTGTTATTTAGAACATCGGTATTTATTTTTTGAACACATTCTCGCAATGCAGCTCTGGTTTCATTAGTTGTTGGTATTTTTTTCTTGCAGACAATTAACCCTGTAATAAGTAATACTATAAAGAAAACAAACAGGTATTTTTTACTCATAATGACTCCCTTCCACAATTGCAAGGTCTCATTAAATAAATTATATATATATTTATAAAAATTTGTCAAGTTTTGGTTGCAATGGGCTAGTGTATAATATTGGGGGTAAATTTAGGATTGTATACACTACTTATGAGAAATGCATAAAGTAAAGTATCTTATATTGTGTCTTGTCTTCTATAAGATTTTTGTTATGCTATCTTATGCGACTTTCTGATTTAGGCGAAATTAAAACAATTGAACTGATTAGAAGGATAACAACCACATACCCCATTTTGCTTAACGCTAATCGCAATATTGAGGTAGGTATTGGCGACGATGCTTGTATAATTAAAGACGGTACTATCATTACAACTGATGCTTATATCGAAGATATCCATTTCTCCTTAGACTATTTCAGTTTTTATGAAATTGGCCAAAGAGTAG
>JAOAHF010000043.1 GCA_026415355.1 Brevinematales bacterium | reverse complement strand
CTGCACCCCCATTACCACCAAAAGGTGAATGGAAACCTGTTGAAGAGAAAACTACAACTACTATTAGAAGAGACGCTCCAAGTGATGGTGTTAATAGATGTAAAACAGAAGTAGGTATACCTCTAGAAATATTAAGAGAATATGATTTTGGATACCAAACTAACAGAATATTTATGGCGTTTATAGTTTTTCCTAATTCATTAAAAGAAATTGGTGAAAGTATAGTTCATGTAGATTCAGCTAAATTATTTCAATCTTATTTTCCGTATCATGTAAATGAAGTCAAATTATCTGGTATTGGATCTGTAACACCAACAACTTTATCAGAAGAGTCATTTTTAACAGTACTTCCAAAATATCAAAAAATAACAGAAGTATCAACTGCTATTCCATCATTTTACTATAAGGGTTTAAGCAATGCAAACATAGGAATATTTTTACAAAAGTGGATGGGTCTTTTAGGTTGGAAAAGTAGTCCTTATAATTACATGGGTTACATTAAAGAAGCTTTTCAAATGAACAAATCAAAATTAACAACATCTTTATACAAAGGAAATATACTAATCTGTTCATTTAAACAAAACGCTCTTAAACAAATAACAGAATCTGATGCTAAAAAAGTAGTTGGATATGAAGATATTTACGAAAGTGAAAAAGAAAAAAAATTTGCAAGATCTCAAAATTTTAAGGGTGATCATGTAGGTTATTTCAAAGTAAAAAAAACAACTTATGGTTTAAAAGAAACAAAACCTATAGAAGAAAATTACAGATTTTCAGTATCTCCCTATACATTAGAAGAAGTTTTTTTATGTTTAGGTGTATACCCTAAAAATATTTCAGGTATAGGTGACTACAGTAGAGACTTTAATTCATTTAGACAATATGACATAACGTGGAATGTCGATTTAATACTTACAAATCTTGAAATTGAAGTTATAGCACAAAATCTTGTTAATGATTATATGAAACAGTTATTTAATGTTAAAAAGTTTGACGAATATTCAACATTTTATGATGGTAGTGATAAATCAGGTACTAGATACAACCCACCTCAGACTAATCCAGCTCCATCTATTACAAAATCAACAGTTGAATACGAAGTTATTAACAAAGAAGGGAAAGTAGTACATAAAGGTATAAATAATTACACTAGGTTAGAAGATCAAAGCATACCAAAGGAACAAAGAGCTTCTTCATCTAACACATCAACATCTTCAAATAGTGGTGGAGGATTACTTGGCGGACTGAAAGATAAAGCTACAAATGCTGTAAGTGGATTAAAAGATAAAGCTACAAGTTTATTTAAAAAGTAATTGATAGTCCTTTTTAAGGACTATCAATTAAACAATTATACTTAACACTGACCTATAATGCCTTTTAATTTTTCAGCTTCACTTGAAAGAACTCCCTGCATTTCAGCTTCTAAACAAGGTAAATAAACTATCCTATCTAAAGCAAATTGAACAGTTACTTCTGCAATACCATTACTAGTAATATCACTGCCTAATCCTGATAGAGGTATTTGTGTGGGAAATACACCATACATTCTATATGCTGATTGTACTGTACTACCTGTTGGATCAAAAAAAGCAATATCTACTGTTGATTTATACTTGCTTTGAGATAATTCACTTAACATAGATAAACCAGTAACAGGATCAAATATTTTAGTTATCCATGCATAAATAAGTTTAGTTATAATATGCCCGTAATATTCATAAAATGTCATAGATATAGATTCTGGTGTAGTGATACCAGTTACAACAGTAAATCTAGCTGTCTCTTATACACATCT
>JAOAHF010000042.1 GCA_026415355.1 Brevinematales bacterium | reverse complement strand
ACCCCATAGTTGTTAGTTATGCTGGATAACAAAACTCTCTCAAGCGAAGAGTTACCCAATTTGAATAACCTACCGTTGATATTTAGGAACAAATTGTTGTTTGAAGCGAATGACATTACGAAATTCAATCTTCCGTTAAAGTATTCAACTTTTGATAAAGAAGGCATTAATTTTTCATTCTCACTTAAATTATGCGAAAAGTATTCGCTACCCAAACTACCACAAGAAACCATTGATGTAGGAATCACAACGAAGTATAGTAGTAATAGTACCTTTGCTGATCTGAAACGAATTTTGAGGAAGTCTGGTTTCCAATGTAGTGAATTACAGTATATATTAGATAAGTTCATTTTTATGTTCTCTAGTAGTTTTAGGTTAAAAGACTTTAAGCAACTAATACAAACAACTTTAAAGATGCTCAAACACATAAATATATTCTTTATAAAGAAACTATTGGTTTTCTAATCAATGAAGAACGTGTTTAAAAGTCTTCAACCTATATAAAAACTGAATAAAAAAGAGATACACTCATACATTTATTCCTAAAACAACTCCTATTGAATAAATTTATGTTCTTATATACTTCAAAAGTCCTACCTCTTCTTACAATAGAAGAATAATCCAAATCCTCCCATTGCTTCATATATATGTTTAGCAAAAAATGTAACGGGGTAAATCAAAGCGTATCTAATCACTTTTGCTATTGCTAGAGTTAAACTTTTTTGGTTCAAACTACGCACATAGTCAGAGTCAAAAATTTTTATTTTGGTTAGAAAATACATAAGGTTTGATATCCTATCGGCATAAGTACTATAATCAACTTTAGTTTCCTCAACCAAACACTCAAAACCATTCCTCTCTAACATTGTCTTTAGAGATTTAGCTGATAACCAAAGAAAATGATGTGGAGGGAAATCATAGTTTTCAGATTTTGATATAGATCTTGTCATCTCTACAAATGCTCTCTCCCTGTTAGGAACTGTACCTAAAAATATCCCATTTTCGTTGAGAATTTGCCTCACCTGACTTAAGAACTCTAATGGAGTTGTCTGGTGTTCCAGAACTTCAAAACAAGTAATTACATCAAACTTGAGATCATTATTGACCGAATAATCAACAAACTCTTCCAAAGATAAAGAATATACGTTTTTTAACATCAAATCTGTTTTAGCAAACTCTATACTTTTAGGATCAATATCTATCCCAAAAACTTCAAAACCTTCTTTCTCCATGTACTTAATAAAAGACCCCGTTGCACAACCTACATCCAAGAGCTTATTTGAACTAATATCTCCTTTTAATCTTTTCATAAAACGCTTCACAAAGTATTTGTGATTGGGCGATAGATCACCAAAACTTCCAATCTCTCTAGTATATGAGTGACTTGGTAAAACCTCTTCTTCATATATGCTACGAACAAACTCAAGAGGAGCCCAAAACTCCATTTCACACTTAGGACAATGATACAGTTTATAATTTACCTTTATTTCCTCTGAAAAATAATCTCTTATGTATTCATTATCATTAATCTCATTACCGCAAGATGGACACCTTTCCATAATTAACCTCCTATTATGTTTTGGATATTTGAATATACTTTTAGCAATTCTTACACATATTCATTGAAATTGTCAAAATCTGACGAAGGTTTTCAAAAAATGTATGTAATGCTTGTAAATACTTGTTGTTTTGATGAATACCTCTCTGCAAGTGTAGTAAAAATACCAAAGACAAAAAACGAAAAATTTTTTATCCTTATTCTGCTCAAACATTACAAATCCCAATGTGCTTATCATCACCAAACTCCTAGCTACTTTCACATCCTTCACTTCTAACCAACTCACTCCTCTTCTCTTGAGATGACTTATCATCTGCTCAACTTCTGTCTCTTATACACATCTC
>JAOAHF010000041.1 GCA_026415355.1 Brevinematales bacterium | reverse complement strand
TTACCAAGGAGGTGCTCTACCACCTGAGCTACACGGGCGTTAAGAATTATACTTTATACTACCTGTAAAGTTATACCCATCCTGTCTAACACACTTTTTGAAACTTCATCATAGTGTGAAAATTCCATGACATAAGTTCCACGTCCTTGAGTTAAAGATCGTAACACAGTTGCATAACCAAACATCTCGGATAAAGGCACATTAGCTTGAATATGATATATATGTCCTTTGGCTTCTACATTAATAATTTTGCCTCTACGAAGATTAAAATCTGACAATACCTCTCCTAAGTACTCATCAAACGTAGTAACTTCTACTTTCATTATTGGCTCTAATAACTTTGCTTTTACATTCCTGTATGCATTTTTAATAGCAATTTCTGAAGCAATTTTAAAAGCCACTTCAGATGAATCAACTTCATGATATGACCCATCTATTAAAGCTACTTCCAAATCTATCACAGGATATCCTAACAATGGACCACACTCTAATGCTTCTCTTACTCCACTTTCAATTGATGGAATATATTCTTTAGGAATAACACCTCCTTTTATTTTATTTACAAATCTTACTCCCGAATTTCTTGGTAAAGGAGTCAATTCTAAAACCACATGTCCATACTGACCTTTACCTCCAGTTTGTTTAATGTACTTTCCTTCTTCTATAACTTTGTCAACTATATACTCCCTATAAGCAACCTGAGGTTTAGAAGTCCTCACTTCAACATTATATTCTCTTTTAAGTCTGTCGACCACAATTTCCAGATGCAACTCACCCATGCCAGCTATAATAGTTTCACCTGTTTCTTGATCTACTTTTACTTTTAAAGTAGGATCCTCTTCTAACAAATTACTTAAACCATAAGAAAATCTTTCTTCATCTAATTTTGTCTTAGGTTCTATCTTTTCCCATATCACAGGTTCAGGTATACTTATTTTCTCTACAATTATAGGATGTTTTTTTTCACATATTGTATCTCCAGTGGTAAAATTTCTAAGACCTATCAGACCAACAATATCTCCAAAATATGCTTCCTTTATGTCTTCTTTTTGTTGAGCATGAAGACGAACAATCCTACCAACTCTTTCTGTCTTATCAGTTCTTGGATTATATATCAAATCATTAACTCTTATTTTCCCAGAATATATCCTAGTGTATAACAATTTACCAAAATACTTATCCATTTGAACTTTAAAAATTAAACCACATAAAAACTCATTTTCTGATTTTTTAATCGGCTTTTTTTGTAAAGTATCTACATCTAAACCTTCTACTTTGCATTCTAAAGGAGACGGAAGATATTTACATATTCCATCCAATAACAACTGTATCCCACGATTCTTATATGCTGAACCACAAAAAACAGGCACCACTTTATTATTTACAGTAAATTTCCTTACGGAAACATCTAATTCTTCAGAAGATATCTCCTCATTATTCAAATATTTATCTGCTATATGGTCATCAAAATCTGCTAAAGTTTCTATAAGTTTTTTCTTATATAATTTTGCTTTTTCTAAATATTCTTTAGGAATTTCTATTCTGTGAAAAACTTTTCCTTCTTCATCGTCCCAAATATATCCACACATCTCTATTAAATCTATTATACCAACAAACTCATCTGCTTCTCCTATTGGAAGTTGCAAAACTAAAGGCACAGCACCTAACTTCTTCTTGATCTGATTAACAGTATCTTCAAAATTTGCTCCTATCCTATCCATCTTGTTCACAAAAACAATTTTTGAAACATTATATTTATCTGCCTGATGCCAAACTGTTTCCGATTGAGGTTCTACCCCGTTAGCCGCATCAAATATCACAACACACCCATCTAAAACCCTTAAACTTCTTTCTACTTCAACAGTAAAATCAACATGTCCAGGAGTATCAATAATGTTTATTTGATAATCCTTCCACACACAATAAGTAGCTGCTGAAGTAATTGTAATACCTCTTTCTTTTTCCTGAGGCATCCAATCCATAGTAGCTGTTCCATCATTTACTTCACCCATCTTATAAATTCTACCAGTATAATATAA
>JAOAHF010000040.1 GCA_026415355.1 Brevinematales bacterium | reverse complement strand
GTCTTACTTGGTAATCTAAAAATACTAAAGGTAAAAATACTATTATTGTAGTCAAAGTAGATGCTAACATTGGTACAAAAAGTTCTTTTGTTGCTTCAATTATAACTTCATTTTTTGGTTTTTTGTTACCTTTAGCATGTAATGCTATGTTTTCAATAATTATTATAGCGTTGTCTACAATCATTCCTACACCTAATCCTAATCCACTTAATGTCATTATATTAAACGACATTTTGTTTATATACATAAGTATTATTGTAATACCTAAACTTATAGGTATAGTAAGTACAACAGTAAAAATTGATATAAAGCTTCGCAAGAACAAAAGTATAACCCCACCTACAAGTAATGCAGAAAATATCAGTGATACCCATAAAGATTTTATTGATTTTATTATAAACTCAGCATCGTTTTTTACCACAGCAAAAACAATCTCTGGATATGCGGATTTAAGAAATTCAATTTCTTTTTGTACATTTTTTGCAACTTCAAGCGTATTTGCAGTAGTTTCTTTTTGTATATATATTGATACAATATCTTTTAGATTGAGCCGTGCATAAGATGAAGGTTCATAGTATGAATCTTTTACTGTTGCTAAATCACCTAAATATACTACAGAACCTTTTTCAGTTACTGCTAAAGCTGTGCTTTTTATATCTTCAAGATTTTCATATTCACCTGTTACACGGATTGGTATTCTTTGGTTATTTCCCTCTATTTCACCTGCAGATACAGAAATGTTAGTTAGATTTATTTTTGTAACAACTTCTAAAATAGGTAAGTTATAGGCTACAAGTTTTGATGGGTCAAATTCTATCAAAATTTTTCTTTCTCTACCACCGCTTATTTCTATATTTGCAACACCAGGTATTCTCATTAATCTCTCCTTTAAGACATCCTCCGCTATATCTCTTAGTTGTTCTGTAGTTAAATTATTTGACCCAAGTGAGATAATCATAATTGGCACATCCTGTTGTTGAAACTTTGCTATAACTGGCCGTTCCATCTCACGTGGAAGTTTATGTCTTATAGTTGTAAGTTTTTCTCTTATATCAAGTATAGCAAAATCTAAGTTTACTTCTGGATAAAACTTAATAACAATTACAGCTTCAGCTTCTCTTGAAGCAGAGATTATTTCTTTTACACCATTAATCTCAGAGAAAACTTCTTCCATAGGTCGGGCTACATACTTCTCAACTTCAGATGCAGGCACACCACCACGAAGATGCGCAATCACAGATACCTGTTTTATCTCATAATTTGGATAAAGTTCTATAGGAATTCGTGGTAAAACAACAATTAGAAAAACAAAAATAGATAAGGCTAACATTAATGTTGAGACAGGTTTTTTAATACCAAATTCTACTAAAGACATTTATTGATTAGCCTCTGTATACTCTACGACAATACCGTCGGAAAGTTCACCTGTAGTTTCTGTAATATAGTATTCTTCTTCGTTTACACCATCTGTGATGATTATGTATTTATCTACTTCTTGCGAGATTGTGATTTGTCTTAGTTCAACAACACCGAGATTTTCTTTATCAGGTATAGGTTTAAGTATAGGTAGAAGTTTTGTCTCACCTCCAAGCGAAATTACACTATCCTTTAGTACAGCTATAGCATTTTGTATTTCTTGTATTTTGATTTCACCACGAGCAAACATTCCTGACCTAAGCATTCCTTGAGTGTTAGGAATTCTTATTTTTACAACTACAGTTCTTGTTTTTTCTTTAACTATAGGTGAAATTTCTGCAAGTTTACCTAAGAAAGTTCTATTAGGCAAAGCATCACAATTAACCTGCACTGTCAAACCTATCTTCATTTGTCCCACATCTTTCTCAGGTATTTCTACCTCTAAATTTGCATCTCCCATACTTATAAATTTTGCTACAATATCATTAGGCGTAATAAATTCTCCTGGTTGGATTATAATCTCTGCCAAAATACCATATGATGGAGCATATAAGTTTGTCTTAGATAAATTTGATTGAGCAAGTTCTACTTCAGATAATGCTGTTGTCATTCTCTGTTTTATAG
>JAOAHF010000039.1 GCA_026415355.1 Brevinematales bacterium | reverse complement strand
AAACATATCAAATTGAATACCAAAATATTTTGTATTTATGTTATGGTTTTTACCTACCCTTTCAGGGATTGAAACCTACAATTTCACATTTTCAAAGGGAGATGCATTGTTAAGTTTTTACCTACCCTTTCAGGGATTGAAACAAGGCACGATAGTTTTCAATAACATAGACAATGAGCGTTTTTACCTACCCTTTCAGGGATTGAAACAAGAGTCATACCTAACGATCTCTGTTTTCATGGTGTAGTTTTTACCTACCCTTTCAGGGATTGAAACGGATTACTTTGTAGTGAAAGGGAATCCAAAGGTATCCGTTTTTACCTACCCTTTCAGGGATTGAAACTACGAAGCGGTTGTCATTTTTAAAGTCCTATCATAGTTTTTACCTACCCTTTCAGGGATTGAAACTGAATAACAGCGATGTGGTTTTTGAGACGAAATACAGTTTTTACCTACCCTTTCAGGGATTGAAACAGCCTTGAGTCAAATTCAAGAAACGCCTTAATGGCGGTTTTTACCTACCCTTTCAGGGATTGAAACTAGTGTCTTGGTCATGCCATAGCAGTATCACTCGCCTGTTTTTACCTACCCTTTCAGGGATTGAAACTTTTTGCGTTCTCTGCTAACGAACAGATCTTTTCATAGTTTTTACCTACCCTTTCAGGGATTGAAACTGTTATAAAACCTAGGATGAGCGAATAAGAACCATTCGGGTTTTTACCTACCCTTTCAGGGATTGAAACTTCATTTCAAGGAGAGCGCCGATTACTAACCAATCGGTTTTTACCTACCCTTTCAGGGATTGAAACTTTTTGCGTTCTCTGCTAACGAACAGATCTTTTCATAGTTTTTACCTACCCTTTCAGGGATTGAAACCCTGAACAGCATTCCATACGCACATTCCCCGAAAATGTTTTTACCTACCCTTTCAGGGATTGAAACCAGGGCGATATGTATTCAATTCTTTTTTCCATAGACGTTTTTACCTACCCTTTCAGGGATTGAAACCTTTTCTAATAAACAACATAGCAAACGCTATTGACTTCAGTTTTTACCTACCCTTTCAGGGATTGAAACACATCTACGTTCTTCATATGACCCTCCTATTATTACGTTTTTACCTACCCTTTCAGGGATTGAAACGGCTTCCCCAAGGAGAACTTCAATTCACCAAATATTGAGGTTTTTACCTACCCTTTCAGGGATTGAAACAATCTATTCTCATAAATGCTTTCGGTAGCGCTAATACGAGTTTTTACCTACCCTTTCAGGGATTGAAACCCATTTTCTTTGCAATACCACCCTCACACCCGGGGTGGAGGTTTTTACCTACCCTTTCAGGGATTGAAACCAATAGGTTCTCCCCCGAAACCGAAAGGGAGAGCTCGTTTTTACCTACCCTTTCAGGGATTGAAACATTCCTAAGGTCACGCAATCGCGACCTAAGGTCGCGAGTTTTTACCTACCCTTTCAGGGATTGAAACTTCCTAGCCTTCTGAAGCCGCCTATGCATACAATCGGGTTTTTACCTACCCTTTCAGGGATTGAAACTTCCTAGCCTTCTGAAGCCGCCTATGCATACAATCGGGTTTTTACCTACCCTTTCAGGGATTGAAACAGCAATGTAACGCAAGATTTGTTTTCTTCGTTTGTAAAGTTTTTACCTACCCTTTCAGGGATTGAAACCATACCCTCAGCGCTTCCCCGCTCGGATCACTTGGTCGTTTTTACCTACCCTTTCAGGGATTGAAACAAAACTCAAGAAAAATTGCTTGGTAATACTAGGAACGGTTTTTACCTACCCTTTCAGGGATTGAAACATCTCTTCCATCAGTTTCTGCTCCTGATCTAATATCAGTTTTTACCTACCCTTTCAGGGATTGAAACAATCGTAGTGCATCCTCAAAGAATCTTTCAACCTCTGTTTTTACCTACCCTTTCAGGGATTGAAACCATATGTAAATAAATGATTTTGGTTGCTTATAGACAGTTTTTACCTACCCTTTCAGGGATTGAAACTTGTTATATCATAAGGACCGAAAGCATTAAACCTAGTTTTTACCTAC
>JAOAHF010000038.1 GCA_026415355.1 Brevinematales bacterium | reverse complement strand
AACTATAAGTATCTGAGATTTGTGAAGCAGTAACTACAGCACTTTGTCCTAAAGAAGTTCCAGTCATTGAACTGGATCTGATTTGAACATATATATTGCTGGGAGTTCCTGACTTTCTTAATTCAAGTTCTATTTTAGGCACAGTAATATTTTCATTCCCAACAGTAAAACTTTGTCCATATCCACCATGAGTACCGGGAAAGTATTGTTCACTATCAGAAGTCCCTCCAGTAAACTGAACTGCTACTTCTTGAGAGTAAGTAAAACCAACTAAGGAAAGAAATAATAAATTTACACATATAATTTTAACATTTTTCATTTATCAAAAGAAAATTTTTATTTGAAGATAAGTATATGTATCAGGCATGTGGTCAGCCCATACTTTATAGTCACCTTCCCTTACTATAGAGATAGTTCCGCCTAACTCATCTTCCTGAGGAGAAGATTGTTTTATTCTAAAATCCACACTTATAAATGGAAGTGGTTGAGAAAGAAACTGAATAAAATAAATCTGTTTAGTTAAGTTCTGATAAATTTCTCTTTCTTCTACTCTATATCCACACGCAACACTAAAATCAAATTTTCTAAACGGTCTTAATTTTACATCAGCTTCATAATATGTAATTTTGTTTTTTTCTACATCTTTTTCATAAGAAGAATAAACTCCAAACACACCTTCTAAACCTATTATCTGATTGGTTTTATTATATCCTAAAGTTGTTTCTATTTTTTGAGACCTAATATTAGGATTAGTTATCTTGGTCGCCATATCTAACTCTAACTTGCCATCAAAGCCTTTTCCTCTATTATAATAAATTTTAAAATTCCCACCTTTTTGGTCCACATATCCTGTATCTAAATATCCAGAAGGAACTAAGTGATATCTTCTTTCTAATATAGAACTGTCTAACTTTGTTTCTATGTTCATTAAATTAGGAGGTAAATCCTCTTTTAGCCAAGGAAGTAATGTGTCTTTTAACAGAAATCCACCATAGTGGCTTCCAATATATCTCCCTTCTAATACAAAAGAAAATAAAGTATTTGCAACTTTATTTATTTGTAAATTAGCAACTATAGCATTATCTCTTATAGAAGATGGAATATCAAATAGTTTTTCTAATAAAACTCCACCTTTCATAACCCGCGGAAGATTTTCTGAATAAGATAAAGAATCATCCCAACTATTTTCTTTTTTCCACAAACCATACACTGTTTCTCCCATTTCAGTTAAAGTTACATACAAGTTTGTATCATATAGTTTTAAAGATGGCAACTCTATTTTCTTTCTTAATTCTAATCCTAACACATAGAAATCTACAAGAGGTAAAATTTTATCTGAAGAGACATCCTTTGCATATTGTCTTCCAACAACAAACATCGGAATTAGATATGAGGTTCTTGTTTTTTTCATAAATCTATTAGAAACTACTAACACTCTTTTCCAATAATCACCGCCTATAAAAGACTCATAATCTCCTGCAGAAGCAATACTCCCAGATAAAGTTATACCTAAGTTTTTACTCTGACCATAAAACACCCAAGGATTCCAATGGATAAAAGCAGAACCCACAGTTAACGATGTGAGATATTTATGAAGTTTTTTAAACTTTAAAGAAATTTCAGAAAAACTTATAGAGTATTCCTTTTGATTAAGCAGTTTTATGTCATCACCTCTCATCCAGTCAATTTTTCTTGCAGGAATATAACCATAAATTACATACTTAGATGGAAGTTTTAAGTTCCAATATAAACTTATATTCTCATTAAAAAACAATTCATCATTTAGTATTAAACTTTGATATATCCCTTCTCCTACTTCTGTATCCTGATAATACTCAGAATATAAATATCCATTAGGAATTTTTGAAAAAATTGGTTTTTTAAATGTAAATATATTTTTAACTAATTCTACCTGATCAACATAACATACTCCACTTATAGGAAGTTCTCTTTGAGTTCTGTCTGGTAAAGAAATATAAAACTCTATATAAGAGATTTTTGAAAAATCAAACTCTTCAAAACCTTTAAGTGTAATTTTGTTTTTTAAATAAAACATATTAAAAGGTATTATTATTTGAGACCATACTGAATTAGTAAGTACTGTAGAATTAGCATACTCTAATGTATTGCCTTTATTATCTTTTATTGCTACAACAAATTTTCCTTCACTTCCACTTCCTTTTACCCATAATGAAATTCCACAAGCAGAAGAAAAATCTTTTAATGAAGAAAAATTTCTGGATATACTTATCCAGTTTTCATTCCAGTCACCTGTGTAAAAAGTATACTCTATTTTTAGACAATTATTTTCAGATTTTAACACATCATCTTTTACTATCC
>JAOAHF010000037.1 GCA_026415355.1 Brevinematales bacterium | reverse complement strand
GTGCGAGACCTTCACCGTGTTGACCACCGTCAGAAGCACTGCTTTCACCAGGTGCTCTAAATCCCGTATCCGCATCATCGTCTTGGACAACTCCCGCAACGTCCGCTGATAACGCCGCTGCTCTGCTAGTAAAAACTCTTCAGTCTTTACCCTCAAATATTGGTATATAAATGGTCCTATTGTGGCTAACATTGCCATTAAAACTAACGGAATCATCCACCATTTGGAGCCGAATTTACCTACCAGAATAATATTGTAAAATACACCCAGTGCAAATGGCAAACCTAAAACAAGTAAATAAACTATTATAAATAACGCAACTCGTACAAAAGCTAGTTTTATATCAAGGAGGTGATATCTTGAGATTGCATAGGTGGTTATGATGCTAAATATCACTACAAGTAAATTATCTAACGGTGGTGTTCTGATATTAACAACAAGACCAAAATATAAGTAGGCTCCGACACTCAGAATAAGAAAACTAATAAGAAGATATTGAACTTGGGTGCGGCGTAGAGCGTATTTGGTCTGTCTTATGAAATTAATATACAGATAAATGATCCCAAGCCCAATAAGTGAAAAATAGACAATAAGAAAAAACCAAAGAAAGTTAGGTAGTGCTATAAAACGAAAAGGATATCTTTTGATTACTCCTTTAATAAAAAGGTGTCGCCAAGAAGACAAATTTAGAATAGTAAAAAAGACAGCAAATAGCCACAATGTAAATTTCATTTTCCTTCTGAGAAGAATTATTTTTAAAGAATCCATGAAATAAAGATAAATCAAAGGAGCCCAAGTTATACTCAAATATAAGATTTTATCCCAGAAAATCGCTTCAGTACTTTTAGAGGTATAACTTTGCACAAAACAAGATATTATCCAACATAAGAGAACGAATAAAAAAGCACCGAAAAGTAATCTAACCTTTTGCCAATTTGCCTTTAACAATACTAACAAAAGAATAAAAAAAACAAATATTGCGGCTACTAAAGAAGAAAATGCATAAATATTCATCTCCTACTTTCTTTATCAACTATCTTAAGAGCAGTTAATTTACCACTTAAAAAAGCTTTCATTATACCTCCATATCCAAAACTTTCTGTAGACCAATGACCACATAAGAATAGGTTCTCAAAAGGTAATTTCGAAAGCATAGACCTTTCAACTTGCTGAGGGGTAGGTGCCCATCCATACATAGCTCCATTTTGATTACCAGTGTACTTCTCTAAAGTTACCGGCGTTGCAATTTCAATGCATCTTATTTTTCCTTTAAGTTCTGGCAATGCAACATAAGAACGTTTAATCATATTGTCTTTTATCTTTTCCTTGTTTCTCTCCCAGTAATCAATATTAATAAATGGAGTAGTTAAAAAAAGAACTACCGCTCGTTTTTGTGAACTAATCATGGGATTTATATGAATAAATATATAGCTACTTTTTAAATCAAGTTTTCCTTGATATACCATTTCATATACTCTATCTATTCTACGGGACTTACAGAACCAGATGTTTGTCCCTTGTTCAAAACTCACCATATCCTCAATTCCCAGATAGACTAAAAAACAAGATTTTGTTGACTCCATCTGTTTTAGTGTATGAACAAATGTTAACGAAATTGACTTCTTCTCCATCAACTTCAAAAAAGTTGTTCTGACATCAATGGCTGAAACATAGTATTTTGCTGAAAAACTATTATGTTGAGTATATATTCCCTTAATCCTATTAGACTGATTTTCTATTCTAACTACTGGCGATAACTTAAGAAGTTGTCCCCCATTTTTTAAAAATTTTTTTTCAAGGGCTAGTGGTATTGTGTCCATTCCTCCGATGGGATAATAACCTCCATCTAAAACGAAATTCTTATAAAGACTTATTCCAGCTATTGCAGATAAGCGAGAAGCGGGTAATGCAACTGTTGCAACAGGAAAGGTTAAGAGAGATTTAAGATTAGTATCGGTAAAATAGTAATTAAGAACATCGGAGAATGTTTTACCTTTCCAGGTGAAATAAATTTTTGTAAAACTCTGTCCAACGACATCTTTAAAAAATTTCTCAATACATTTTGCTTGTTTAGGAAAGTTCTGTTGTAGCTCGTTTTTAGTTTCTTCAATGTTATTTAATATTCTTATACAATAACCAGGTATTTTAAGAATATCTAGCGGATTATTCCGTATTAATTTCAGATTATAAGTTAATTCAAGCTCATCCCATAGCTCTCTAAGTTTTCCCTGAGCACCTAATCCACCCAAACAATGAACTGCTGCATCAAATCTATATCCTTTTCTATCAAAAGAAGTGCAGTAGCCTCCGACCTTGTAATGCTGCTCAATAATAAGTACTTTCATCCCTGCCTTAGCAAGATAACATCCGCAAGTTAATCCTCCTATTCCTGCTCCGATAATGATAACATCATATTTCCGTGAACTCATAATCTCTTTATCCTTAGGTTAATACCTTCCACCCTCCACAATAT
>JAOAHF010000036.1 GCA_026415355.1 Brevinematales bacterium | reverse complement strand
ATATATGGTTGTATCTATAGTTCCACCTATTCCAAGACTTACAACCACAGGAGGACAAGTAAATTTTAACATATTTTTAGTTTCCCCAATTATATATTTTATTATTTCCTGAAATTCAGTAGTTGGCAAAAATAAATTTAATCTACTCATATTTTCAGAACCGCCACCGCGAATTAAAATAGATACTTCACACTCATTTTCATCTTCTTTTTCGTATTCTATAAAAATAGTTGGAAAGTTAAAATTATTTTTTCTAAATAAAGGATCTTCAACAGAAGATTTTCTAAATTTTTCTTGTTCATATACCTCTGTTACTGTTTCATTTAAAACTTCTTTTAAATTAAAATCAAAATAAACATTCTTACCAATATTTAAAAAAAATTGAGGAATACCGGTATCTTGACAAAGAGGTAATTTTAAATGTGAAGCAATTTCAGCATTTTTTAAAATTTTTATCAAGGCATCTTTTGCTAATCCTTCTTCTATTTTAATTGCTTCTTTTATTGCTAATATTACATCTTCAGGAAGAAAATAATGAGTTTGTATAAGCAAATTTTTTACATTTCTTTTAAACTCTTCTTTTTCAATTATTCTCATAGAAACAATTCTAAACACTAACCTCTAGCAATAGCTATAACACCAGTCCTTACTAATTCTTTTATTCCATATGGTCTTAAAAGTTCAATAAAAGCACTTAATTTATCCTCATCACCAGTAATCTCCAAAACTAATGTCTGATGGGACACATCCACAATTTTTGCACGAAATATCTCTGCGATCTCTATTATCTCTGCACGTGTCTTATTTGTTGCATTTACTTTTACTAAAACCAAATCTCTTTCTATATGTTTCACTTTGGAAAATTCATAAACTTTTATTACATCAATAAGTTTATTTAATTGTTTCTCCACCTGTTCTAAAATTTTTTCATCACCACGAACTATTATGGTCATGCGAGAAATATCAGGATTTTCCGTCTCACCTACTGCTAATGAATCAATATTATAACCCCTTGCCGCAAAAAGAGTAGCAATTCTAGCTAATACCCCAGGTCTATTATAAACTAACGCAGATATTGTATGTCTTTTTATCTCTGTCATATTTTTCTCCAAAATTAAAAAATTATTATATTATGCTAAACTAGTAATAACTTCATCCAAAGATGCACCTGCAGGTACCATAGGAAAAACATTTTCTTCTGTTTCAATCCAAAAATCAATTATTACAGGTTTATCTTCTATATCAAATGCCTTCTTTAGCACAGGTACTACCTCTTCTTTTTTAGTCACCCGAAAGCCTTCTGTTTTATATGCTTTAGCTAATTCTATAAAATCTGGAACAGGTTCACATTGAAACTTACCTAATTTTTTAGTACATAAATAAGTTTGAGAATATCTTTTAGAATAAAATAACTCCTGCCATTGTCTCACCATTCCTAAATATCCATTATTCATAATACATACTATCACATTTACTTTATTTACTACAGCAGTAGCCAACTCTTGTATATTCATCTGAAAAGATCCATCTCCAGCTATAACTATTACTTTTTCATTAGGTTTGCCTAACTTCGCTCCAATTCCTGCAGGAAAACCATATCCCATAGTTCCTAATCCTCCAGAAGAAAGAAACTTTCTAGGACCATTTGGTTTATAATACTGTGCTGCCCACATCTGATGTTGGCCAACTTCAGTCACAACAATAGCATCTCCCTTTGTTAACTTCGTGATTTCTTCAATCACATATTGAGGTCTTAACTTTTCATCATTCTTATAAGTCAAAGGATATTTCTTTTTCCACTCTTCTATCTGTTGTAACCATTCTGGATGTTTTTTGGGTTTTACAATTTTTAATAAATCTTGTAATACCATCTTACAATCTCCAACCACAGGTATATCTGCTACTACATTCTTGGAGATACTTGTTGGATCTATATCTATATGCGCTATATGTTTAGCTTTTGGTGCAAATGCTGCAAGTTTTCCAGTACATCTATCATCAAACCTAGCACCAACTGCTACTATTAGATCAGCATTTTGCATAGTTAAATTTGCATATACAGTTCCATGCATACCTAACATTCCTAACGACAATCTGTGGTCGCAAGGAAAACTTCCTATAGCCATCAAAGTAGTAGTAACAGGAATATCGCATCTTTCAGCAAGTTCTTTAAGTTCTTCAGAAGCACCAGAAATTATTACACCACCACCAACATATAAAACAGGTTGTTTTGAATTATTTATCGCATCTGCTAATTTTTTTATTTGTAAAGGATGTCCTTTATATGTAGGTTTATAAGAAGGTATCTCAATTTTTGAATTCCATATAAATTTCGTTTTTGCCCTTTGAACATCTACCGGGATATCTATCAATATAGGTCCCGGCCTTCCAGTGGAGGCTAAATAAAATGCTTCTCTAATAACTTGGACCATATCTTTTACATCTTTCAACAAATAATTATGTTTGGTAATAGGACGAGTTATTCCTGTAGAATC
>JAOAHF010000035.1:253-2544 GCA_026415355.1 Brevinematales bacterium | reverse complement strand
ATTAAAATCATCTCCCACAATGCCTAATTCCTTCCATTCTTTTACTTGTTCTATCATTCCTTTATGTCTCAATATTTTTTCTATCAAATTTATTCCACTATCCTTATTTGCTATTCTGTCCAAAGTTATCACATAGTTGCTTTCCTTAACAAGCCTAGGTTTATTCCAAATCTTAACAAGATTGTTTTCAAAGCATGAAAAAAAACTTATTATTCTAAACACAATATTTTTGATTATTTGTAATTGATTTATCTTATCAACAACATTTCTTTTCATATTATTCCTTCCATACTGATATTACTCAACAAGTTTTTATATTGTTCAAGAACGACATACTGAAAAAATCCTCCTGCCTTATTCTCATTGCATTTTCCCTTAACATCCTTCTCCTTTGATATTCTTGTTTTATCATAGTATAAAACTTTCTTTATTTTTTTTACTGAATAAGAATGGCCTTTTCAATTTTAATATTTTTGACATTGAAATTCTTGACTCTTTCTAAGAGGCCGTGATATATTTTTTCATTGGCATACACGCTTGACATCCAGCCTAAAAATCCAGGGCCGTATGAAAGGTTATGATTGAAATAATAAAAAGCGGATAATGTTATGGGGGGTAGTTTTATTTCACCTTTCCAATGTCCCCTTAATTCCTGTTTAACCCTGTTATAAACCTCTTTTGTGAATTTTGACACTATGAATTCTTGATACAGCTTCTCTGGATTTTCAATTTGAACTTTCCAATAATTCACAAGAACATCAAATATTTCAAAACCTATTGCCTTAATCCCTAATTCTTTTGCCCCTGCTATTTCAATTGAACCTCCCCAAAAAAACGGCAAGACCAATCTAGTCATACCTTCTGGTAATCTCTCTATCACATACCCCACAGCCCATTTTAATTCAGACAAAATAGTTCCCATAGGGGTAATATCTATACCAACGCTTTTAATTCCCATAAGAGAAGCCTCATGTGTAGTAGTACCAGAACCATTAAAAGAATCAAGAAGAAGCGAGTTATGATCCAATTTAAAAACATTAATTAAGGTTCTCACTAATCTTGCTAATCTTGGATAAAACTTTCCTTCATATGGGCAAAGATTATGAAGAGCGTAAGCATTAGTATCATTAAACTTATTTACTAAATCAGCATAAAGAGTTACTTCTCCTTTAACCTTTTCAAGATGTGCAACTCTTAATCTTACAAATTCTTCATTACCCTTGAACTTAACTACCTTATTTATAAAATCAATTGTATATTCATCGGTTAGCCCTTGTAATTCTAAAACCAAGAATTCTAAATCAGCCAATGTTAGCATCCAAAACCCAAATATTGTTGTTGGTTGAGGGGAAGATGTATTCTTAATCATATCAAAATTATTAAATATATATACCCAACATTCAATTTAAAAGATCTCAATTTGTTTAAACATATCTACAAAATATTTTCAAAAACTTCAAGTTTTATCAACTCAAAATCAATAAATTCCAAAATTTGAGAGTTATTTGGATATAGTTAATGCTTTTAGTGTCTATTCTTATTGAGAAGTTTATTAACATAAGAACCTATATACCCCACACCACCAACAACTAACACAACCATGCACTAAAATATAACTAATCAAAAAATCAGATCACAAGTATCACAAGATAATCAGCATCCAGCGTTAAGCGAAATCTTGGAACTAACAAACACTATCTAGGACCAAACTAAACTCTGAATTTGTTGAAAATAAATTTTTAATCTCACTTATGAGGGTAGAAATACAACAAGTAAAATCATATATTATTGATCACAAATGATAAAATAATTTTCATCTTTCATCAATAGATTATTTATAATTTTTTAGCGTATATGATGGTAACCTTATGAGTAATTTCATAACGAACAGCGAAGAAAGGGCTTTAAAACAACGCACAAAAACACTTACTAAAAGAAGAACACTTGAAGATACTAGAAGGAGGCATAAGTGAGTGACATCTATCACAAAATAGAATCGCTTATTCAAAGCTTTTCTATCAGCACTCTATCTAATATACTAGCCGATAAAAACTTCACAACTTATACAACATCTAACAGACTATATCAATTGGAGGACAAAGATTTTGTAGAGATACACGAGGTCGGATATATCAACATGGAACATTCAAAAAATTTGAAAGCATTTGCAATAAAAACACTCGGAGAGATAACCGAACGTAGTAGCAAGAAAAAACAGTATGATAAAGCAAAAGAAATACTCAAGACTCTGAATACCGAGTATGGTATTTTCGCATTCTACGATGAAATAG
>JAOAHF010000035.1:0-243 GCA_026415355.1 Brevinematales bacterium | reverse complement strand
GTGTCTACACCGAGTATTTTGGAACGAAGGCAAAGTTTAGTTATTACAAAAGATACACCTATTACGTATCTAAAAACAAACCTTACCGAACCTTTCTTAAAGCATTAGAAGAAGTAAAGTTTAACTCCTTGGAAAGTATAATATCAGCGTTCTCAACACAACCACTCACAAAGAGATTCTATACAGAAATACAGAACTGGTATGCTTGGGCTTTGAAACACTCAGAATTCCCGGGAGGCAGTC
>JAOAHF010000034.1 GCA_026415355.1 Brevinematales bacterium | reverse complement strand
AATTTATCTTGTAAGAAGCTGCCATAGCGGCGAAAAAGAGTGAAGCAAAGAGGTACTTGACATTATTCCTCTTCCCAAACAATACTGAAAAATACATACTTGCTATTATAGCAAATATTATTGCAGTATCTGTTTTTGCAACATGAGACATATGAAAAAACATAGGAGCAATTCCCAACAACACTGAAGAAATCGTCGCAACAAACATGTTCTCAAATAGTTCCCTAGTAAGAGCGAAAAGAGCTATCACAGAAAGAGTAGCGAATATCATTGATATAAATCTAGCCACAACCAAAGCTTTGTCTTGGTTTTCTCCAAAAAATGATATTCCATACTCTGGATAGACCAAGTTCGCCACCAGACTCAAAGGATACATAACTACATAACTCAAATGGATGTGACTATAGTGATGCGGAAAGAAATATGGCCACTCATTAGAGTGAAATAGGTTAGGAAACATTAAAAATGCTACTATTCCCCGAACTATATCAATCTCATCAGGATATATGTTTATTTGAGGTAAACCGAAATTTATACTGATTCCTAAAGTTATTGTGAGGACTACAACGAATATTGTCAAGTACTTAAGAGCATTTTGTCTCAACAATAATAGAAAACTCAAAAAGAAAACTAAAGAAAACAACCAAAGCAATAACAAGACATAAATAGCATCACTCTTGGTAACAAGACCAACTACACTAGCCGTCCAAATCAATATTGTAGCAGTTATCAAACACGAAAAGAGAACAGAAAAATGTCTTTCAAAATCTTTAAATCTGAAAACATACTCTCCAACTATTAAAACACCAATCCTCAAAAGCAAATAAACTACAAGAGAAATGATAAGATAACACGAAACAGATACAAAGAAATGTTCAAGAATATGAACTGGGTAGATCTTGTACTCATAGACGAAGGTTTGATCCTTAGTTTGAACGTTGTTAAATATTATGAATTCCAAGTTAACTCCTATATTGTTTTCAATTAAAAGTCTGCCACTCTCAACAGAGTTACCTGTCCTCAAAACTCCCGTGTTTTGCAATAGCCTCCCAGAAAGTAAGGTAACTTTGTAATTTAGATCTTCTTTGGATTCGTATCTTATCTGATACTCGTATATGCCATTTGGCAAGCTAATGTAGGGACCGAAAAACAAATCCTTGTTAGAACTCTGATATATTTTGTCTTTCACCACCATCTGTTCTTTTCTCAACTTCTCAAGTTCTATAAAGTTTGATATGTTGTAAACCTGACCAAATACCACTACTGAAGATAGCAACAAAAGATTCTGAAACTTTGCGCCGAATACAGACTTGTCGTAGTAAAGAATGTAAAGGAATAAAACCAGAACATTAACTATCAAATGAAACAGCAGAAAGAAATTCAACACAACTTGATCAGAGTACAGACTTTTAAGAAAAGGTACATAAAATAACGAATTTGCGATGACAATGGATATCAGAAATACTGCTATCTTTTTTACATCAAGCTTCCTAGTTTTGAGGAAGTTGTATAAAGTAAAAACGAAAGCAGTTAGCAGAACAATAAGAGTATGAATATATGAAAGGCTTAGAAAAATCATATAGCCAATTCTAAAATGCTACCAACAGCAATTTCAATAAAATACAAAACGAAGTTTGATTAGTATTTTCATAATCTTGTAGAAGAATACTCTAAGTATCTCGTTTACTAGTTTCGTTCTAAATAAGAATGTGTAACAATAAGGAATTTAACAGCAAAACTAAATATATATATATGTTCTGATCCACCTATAGTAGTTCATAGTGTCGCGAAAAAATTAGAGTTTAACAGAAGAGATTAATTAGATATTTTGTGCTTTATTGAGGGATTTCATAATATTGCGATAATTTTGGAGATTTAATTAGAATTCTTATAAGTATGAAAATTGCTTACATGTTATCCTACCCGAAGTTTATGGACAAGGGTGGGGGTGTTACTCAGGCTCTGGAAGCTGTGAATGCTCTAAGAAATTTTGGGCATGACATAAAGCAATTTGACTGGTTTTCTGAGGAGATTGACTTTGATATCTTTTTTTTGTTCGGTTTCACTCATTTCAATCCAGAGGTTCTTCTTCATTTGAGAGAGAAAGGTAAAAAAATAATTGTAGAACCCATATTTGTGAGAATGTCAAGTATAGGTCTTAGCAAACTGTCTCAGATAATGAGATATTTTCCTATTTCAAACACAATAAAAACTCAGTATCAAGTTCTAACTCTATCGGACTTGGTATTTACTAATTCTGATGTTGAGAGAGAAGAGATATCATTTATATATGGTATTGACAAGAGCAAAATATTCGTAGCTTACCTGGGATTACCTAGTTATGTTAAGGATCTTGAGAATAAAGTATCAAAGGATTTGTTCTACAACACATATGGAGTTAAAGATTTTGTATTTTATCCTTCAGCAAGAATCTCAGTTAGGAAGAATCAAATATCTCTGATTAGAGCGCTTAAGGGAAGTGGTATAAAGCTGGTTTTAACAGGTTGTAATGATATAGACAAAGAAATAGAGGGTGAGTTTAGAGAACTCGTTAAGGGTGATAAGGACATTTTGTGTCTTCCAGTTCTGGACAAGGAGATGTTGATATCTGCCTATAAA
>JAOAHF010000033.1 GCA_026415355.1 Brevinematales bacterium | reverse complement strand
AGATGTGTATAAGAGACAGGTAATCTATACTTGATACACTCAAAAAGAACAGAGATTTCTCATTATTCTCGTATAAATGATAGAAACTAGTTCAATAAAGTCTAAAATTTTTTGATAGATGATTCATAAAATAATTTAAGGTTATGGAGATGGATATTTTTAGTATATCACACCTCTTGCTCCTCTGTCTTCTTTCTCTTTTCTTTCTTTCTTTTCAAAACAACACCAAAAGGAGGTGATATGATGTGAGGGAAGATGATATGCAACATATACAAGAGGACAAGAAAATTGTGAAATATCTTAACAGGTATCTAGAGAACAATGAAAACAGACTTGTAGTTATTTGCTAGAGCAACACTTGATAGACACTAAAAGTATTAACTATACCCAAATAACTCTCAAATTTTGGAATTTATTGACACCTTCCTTGATTACATTGATTGTCCAAAAAGTGCTTTTTTATAATAACCAAAGTATGAGGACTATCAACGCAAGACCCGAAAGCATATCCGATTTGCTTGACCGAAAGAAATATAATATTGATTACTTTCAAAGAGAATACAAATGGAAGAAAGAACATGTTATCAAGTTATTAGAGGACATTACAGAAGAATTTTACAACAATTTTAACAAAAACCACAAACGCAGCGATGTAAAAAACTATAATGATTACTATATGGGTTCCATAATACTCTACGAAGGTGAAGAAGGAACATACTACATAATAGATGGTCAGCAGAGATTAACGACTTTTACATTACTACTCATCTACTTGGACAAGAAACAGAAATATTATCTTAAAAGCTCACAACTTAAAGAAGAAGATGTAGTTAGACTTGATGATATGATATATTCTTCAAAATTCGGTAGTAGATCGTTCAACTTACAAATACCGGAAAGAGAGGCAGTATTGAGATACTTGTACGATACACCTGATGAAGATATTGACAAAGAAAAATACGAGAAAGATCCAAGCTCTAACTTAGTTGAAAGATATTTGGATATAGCAGAATTTTTTGAGAGTACTTATGATAAAAATGATAATTCTGATGACGAACAAATCATACATCCCACGATACTACCATTTTTTCTGGACTGGTTAGCTGAAAAAGTAATATTTGTTAAAATAGAAACTAGAAACTCTCAAGATGCTTACTTTTTGTTTGAGACTGTTAATGATAGGGGGCTTAAGATTACACAATCTGAAATATTGAAAGGATATCTAATATCCAAAATACCATGGCAGAGTCGTAGAGATGCGGAAGAAGCAGACAAAAAATGGAAAAACACCATTCACCTATTGGAAAACGAAGATATAAAAGAAGATGAATTTTTCAGAGCTTGGTTCAGAAGTAAGTACGCTAACAATATGGAGGACTATCAAAAAATAGGAGGTCCCTTTCATAAATGGTTTTATGATAACGAGAGTAGAATAAAACCGAATGATCACCATAGTCTAATAGACAAAGACTTACCATTTTTTACAAAACTGTATCTAAAGATTCACAAGAGTTTCGATGAATACATAGAAGGATTGGAAGGAAATTTCTACATCTCTAAGATATCTTATGTCCGATCTATTTTCTATACTTTGCTGTTTTCGCCCATAAAAATGGATGATTCTAAATATGAGATTGATAAAAAGATGGCCCTAGTTTCATTTTACATTGAGATTTCTTTTGTATTGAGGTTTATAAATTATTATTCTACAAATCAAGAAGCCATGCTTTATGACTTTTTTAAAACTGTTCTAGACATAAGAGACAGATCTTTGGAAGATGTTTGCGAAATATTAAGGTCAAAATCGTTGGAACTATACAAGAAAACATCAAGATATGGTAAAAGCTCAATGATTGATGGTTTTGATGACTTTGTTTTTTCAAAAGAAGGATACAAGAAAAAAGTACGCTTCTTGCTAGCAAGGATTACATCATTCATTGAAAAAGAAAGTGGTATGCCAGATAGATTCTATGACTATTCAGCGTCTTCTAATAAGTATCAGATAGAGCATATAATTCCTAATAATTACGACAAATACAAAAATATGTTTGAAGATCTTGTCACATTTAACTACTACAGATCTAAAATGGGGAATCTAATCCTAATACCCAAAGGTAAGAATCAAAGCTATGGTAATATGGAATATGAAGAAAAAAGAAAGCATTACCTAAAAGAAAATCTTTTAGCCCAATCTTTACATGAAGACGCTTATAAGCACAATCCCGGCTTTGTAAGATTCATAAAACAAAGCAACCTAAACTTCAAACCTTACGAGGTGTTTGACAAGAAGGCTATTGAAGAACGTAGTATCCTCTATAAAGAAATACTAAAAAGGATATACGACCCTGAAAATTTCTACAAAATCCTAAAAGACTAGTAAAAACTCAATAACAAATAAAATTAAAATCCTTCAATAAGGATACTAGTTTGTTAAACCCTATTCGCTAATTTTGGACTTTACTGTAAAAAATCTCTTACTTGACACATTATGAAAATTCTTATTATACTCTACTTATGAGATACATACTCAAAAACATTGACTGTCTAGACTGTGCAGTCAAGATAGAGAAAAGTTTGATAAACTCTGGTATAAAAGATGCAAAAGTGGATTTCAAAACATCATCACTTATAACTTCTGAAACAAACCTATCAAAGATAAGAGA
>JAOAHF010000032.1 GCA_026415355.1 Brevinematales bacterium | reverse complement strand
GTGTATAAGAGACAGGATTAACAGCCCTTATGAGTGGAGTATTACCCTCAAGAAGAGTTATAACCGGTGTTTTATCAGTTATCACGTCTATTAAATCCCTATAGTGGTTGATTATACCATTCCAAAACATGCCTGAATCATTATAAGCACTTCAGTTGGTAGATTTACAAATTTATCAAATAATATATATAATAACAAAACACCAAGTTTGAATGTCTTAAAACTCCACCTAATCTACTAGACTTAACACTTTCAGTCATTCCAAAAACTCCCTGAAATATCCTCTGATTTTTTTTGATAAGTTCAATAGATGTCATTTATTCTAAACACAAACTTATAGGAGTAGCCATAATATGGTTTTAAGAAACATAAGCAAGGTTCTAAAACCTTATCTGATATATGTTTTGAACAACACTAGGGTATTCTTAAGAAAAATTCTAATCATAATACCTCTAATATTCATAATTATTGTCCAACTGCTATGGGTTATATCTGATGATTCTACGCCTCAATGGGATGAAGCAAGACACACTCTAAATTCAATAAGAATTCTTGATGTTATTAGGAATCCCGGTGAGAATTCAATAATAGATGGGATATTACTATTTTACGACTTTTATACACACCTATGCTATGTAGTTGCATCAATGTTTCACATTATATTTGGAGTTTCTTACGATAGTGCAACCTTCTCAATCTTGTTTCTTTGGATACCTTTGCTTTACTTCTCTGTCTATGGAATAGCTAAAATACTGTTTAATAGAGACAAGTTTAGAGCAGTATTGTCAGCATTTGTTACAACCTCTCTTCCAGTTGTAATAGGTTACAGTAAGGTGTTTTACCTAGATGTTCCTATGGCTTCTGCAGTTGCCTTTGCGTTCTACATAATCTTAAGAACAAACTTTTTACTAGCGAAAAAAAGTTGGATGTGGGTAGGCATAGCCATCGCTATGTCTTTTTTCACAAAACAAACAGGACTAATCTTTATACCCTACCTACTACTAGTGGGGATAATAAGAGGGATATACAAACATTTAAACAACAAGAACATAGATATTAAGAGACTTGTAAATAACTATGTTTTGTCTATATTAGTAGGGACCATTCCAATTTTCTCTTGGATTCTTCTCAATCCCGAATTTGTAAAGGTATGGTCAGATATAAATTCTGACAAAACGATTGTCAGTATGATGCCTAATAGAATTTCAATAGATTCCATAATTTACTATCCGAGCATATTAATAAATCACTCTCTGTATATTCCACTTTTTATCTTTCTAACGCTTGGAGTCATTTCAATAATAGCTAGAAAGGACCTAAAGTCAATCATAATACTTATAGGATACTTAATAATACCTTATGTAATACTTACATTTCTTACTACAGTTAAGATTGATAGATATATTCTACCTTTTGTTGTAGTGCTAGGAATGATAATATCTCATCCTTTTAACAAGAATGAGATTAAGAAGACTACTAACAAAGTAGCGGTCACACTAATAGTAGTTATTTCAATGTGGAATATTCTAGCAACAAACTTTGGAAATATTTTAGAGCTACCCAATCTAAACATAGTAGGAATTTATGTAACAAAAAACAATTTACCACAAGCTCCTTCATCTCCTAAAAGGGGGATAGAATACAACACACCTGAAATGGTAGTCAAGTTTATAGGAACAGCATCAGAAGTCAGAAAATTTGAAGGTGTAAGTGAAAAAACAACCTTCGCTATGCGAATAAACTTGACACACTTACTACCTGAATCTAGTTTCTTACTCTACTCGTATATGAACAAGGTTGATTACTATGGGGTTGATTTCAACGAAAAGCATAATATAGACATAGTGTTTATCGCAAATCAGTATTCTAACCTAGTATCAGATAAAACTAACTTAAAGAAGGTTTTTGAAAGAGAAATACCTGATAGTGGGACATACTCTCTATGGGTTGGTAATAAACTCACAAACTGGCTTTTTTTCTACGATGCTATACTCAAAAATGTGATTGCAATCAAGATAACAAATATTTCCTATGAAAACGGTATTTTAACTGTTGATCTAGGATGGGTATCAAGAAAAAGAGCATACGGAGACATTCTAGGGATACTTGAAATAATAGATGAAAAAGGCAATGTAAGATATGTTGAAGTGCCTAACATAATACCACAAGGTGGAGACGGAGGAGTCTATATAAGGCGATTTATTAAACTTAACAACGCTTTTGAAAAAGGGGAATACAGAGTGAAAATACATCTAAAGAGAGCATGGATTAGTTACTTACAAAGAATACTCTACAGAGTAGCATTTATACCTCTCGGCATGGAAAAATGGGAAGAGATGAAAAATCTTGTAAGCATAAACAGTCTTGAATTTGATTTCAAAGTCAAATAAGAACTAAAACTCCGTCAAAATTTATTATGACAATTTGTCAAAATGTGAGGATTTAATTTAAAATCAAGCTTCACGATGAATACCAATGGTAAAATTAGAGTATTATTCATATGGCACGGAGCAGTAGAGAAAAATTACCGTCAGCTTTTCTACGAGATGTCAAAACATGGACTTGAAATGATAGTCATAACAGCAAAAAGATGGTTTGAAACATCAAAGTGGCAAACCTTTGAAACAATAGAGCTTGACAAACACTACAAGATTTACCCTTTGAGAACTATATTCACAAACCATGTAAGAGCATTCTTTTACCTCAACTTCATCAAGATCGCTTGGATCATTTTAAAACATAAACCTGATGTTGTCTATCTGAAACAAGAACCATACTCAACCGCAGGATTTGTAATACTCTTACTAACAAAAATATTAAATCCAAAGTCAAAGATATTGATAGAGAGTGATGAAAATATCTTCAAGAATCATCCCATACCATTCAAATTCTTTGAGAAGCTCAACTTAAGGTTATCTGATGCTCTCGTTGTTATTCCAACAGATGCAATAGAAATGTATAGAAGCAAAGGTTTCGGTAAAGAGATATACAAAACTTACTACTTTATACCTGAATTTAGAACTGATGTGGAACCGCTTGACGTCCGAAGCAATGCTAAGCTCAAAGTAGGTTTTGCAGGAAGGATATCAAAACCAAAAGGTGTTGATATAATTATACTAGCACTCAGTGAACTCAAGAAAAGAAACATCAACGACATTGAACTTTTTATAGTTGGATACCCAGAAGACAATGAATATTACCAATACATAATTAAACTTGCAGAAGAAAAAGATATCAAGATGACACATCTTGGTTCATTTGGTTTGGATAAGATGTTTGCTTTCTACAAGGCCATAGATGTTTTAGTCCTACCATCTAGAACCGTGCCATGGTGGAAAGAGCAGTTTGGCAGAGTTTTAGTTGAAGCGATGGCTTGTGGAACTCCTTGCGTAGGGTCTTCTTCTGGAGAGATACCTA
>JAOAHF010000031.1 GCA_026415355.1 Brevinematales bacterium | reverse complement strand
GCTCTTACTTCTGCTGGTAACCCACTTCAGTTTGCTTATGGGACTGGGGACTTATTTTATGATAGTGGTTTCTGGAGACCAAACAATTATTGTCAGGGGCTGCAATATCACAATGCAGTTTCATATAACCCGTTTACACAAAAAGCAACAATAATAAAGCCAATTGTTAGCGTTAAACCTACCATAGGTGGTTATACTTATTTTTTCCCGATAGGAGAATTGCCTTATTATGCCGCACCGCATTATCCTAATTTTGTAACTGGTCAAGAAGTAACTTATGGAAATAGAAAATTTATTATGTTTCCTTTGTTAAGATATACTGAAACTCATGGCATAGCAGTTGAAATAGAAAATGTATAGTGTTGCTGACATAGGATTATTTGCTGGAGATGAAATATTATTTCTACATACTGCTATTCCAAGCCAAACCAGTTTTGGTGGAGATTTAAATGTTGTTAAGCCAACTATATCTTATTCTTCAGGTATAGGCGTAGTAGCTTCTGATATGACAAATGTTATTTATAATCAGATATGGATAGTTCCTACAAAAATTAATGCGGGTCTGGTCACTAAAACAGAATATTATGATGTTTATATATGGAATGCTTATATTTACCAAGTAAAAACTATACAAGAAGTTGTAAGAGTAAGTCTATTTGATGTTTATTTCTCACAAAATTTGTCTAATAGGCAGTTGAAAACTCTGGAGTTATTACAAACAAGTATAGTATGTGAAGGTTCTGGAGTACCTTTTTTTGATGGCTATTTCAAACTCAAGATAAGTGGCGAATACTATTATATCTATGTTTTAGGTCAAAGAATTTTGGTTTTACCTGTAGTTCATTTTCTTGCAGATAGTTACAGGTTTATATATCAGTTTGAAGTTGCTAAAGCTATTAACAATGTAATGAAGGAACAAAGAAGACTGATACATCCTTCATGCATTAGAAGTATTTCTGGCAATGTTTATATTCCAGAGTTAAGCAAAAATTTTACAGTAAATATTATGGATAGACTTGGAGGTAAAGTTTTAGGAGTATCAATCCCCCATGAAAAAATGACACCTACTGCTAACAATATTCAAGGGCTGACAACTGTATATGTAAATGAAACTATATCAAACTATACAGAATTGTCAAGCTCAAAATTTATTCTTGCTTTTAGAGAAGATAACTTTGCTTATGAATGTCTTGTCGTCAGTAGTATAGATTTACCTAACAAAAAAATTACTCTTAACAGTGCGGTTGTAGGTGATTTTCCTAAAAGCGTTACAGTGCTGTTTCCACTTCTGGTATCAAAGGCAGATTCAGTCTCTGTTGAAGCCAAAGTAGGTAATTATGCAATTGCTGACATATCAATAACTGAGGTGTTTACAGGGTGAACTATATATCTGGGTTGGGTTCAGTTACAAGTATATTACTTAATAGCCCTTTATTAGATGATTTTACTTGCGATTTTCAACCTATGGGAAGTATCTTAAATTTTCCTGGTACTAAAATATCTGCATATATTTTTGGCAATGGGAGAAGGCAAATAAAGGCAAGTTTCTTCTTTAAGACAAGAGCTGAATACAAAGAATTTGTTGATTTTTATATACAAAGAAAAGGTGAATTTAGCAAGTTTTGGGTTTTAAACTGGATAAATGAATTTGAACTAACTCAAACTGTTACATCTGGCTCAATACTGCTTCCTATTAAAAGAGTGGGGTTTGATGAACGATATACAGGGCATGAAAGAATCTTCATGATAGTTGGGGAAGATTTAATTATTAGGAAGGTTGTAGATGCTGAAATAGTTAATAATCAAGTTGAAAATATTATAGTTGATTCTGGTGTGCCTTATACTATTTATCCAAGCTCTGTGTCTATGTTTGGTAGAGTATTACTTGTTAGGTTTGACGGTCAACTTGAGATGAACATAAGTAGAGCAGATGACTCTACACTATATGCGAAAACTACAGTTACTATGATAGAGTTACCATATGAATATGCGGAGGTGTAGTTATGTCATATAATATTCAAATAACAAAGACAGAAGTTCCTTACTTTGTAGAGCTATATCAATTTATTACTACTGAATGGGCTTTATATTTAACACCGTATAGATATAAAATTACTAAGAGTGATATAGAATATACGCCTACAGTGATGGAAAGAACTGATTTTGAAATAGAAAAAGGTGAAGAAAGAACTGTTACTATATCTTTTGCAACAAGGGAAAATGTGAGCTTAACTTTTTTAACTTCTAATATTCCTCGTATTAGAGTGAAAATTATTAGATATTTTGTTGAGGCAGATGTAGAAAAAGTGTTATTTGTAGGTGAAGGAGATATTGTTGGTGTTTCTAACAGAGTTTTAACACTGAAGGCTGTAGATATTCTTTCACTGAATAAATGTAAAGTGCCACCTTTCGTTTACTCTGCTTACTGCAACAATACATTATTTGATAGTAGATGTTTGCTAAATAAAAATAACTTTAGGCTTACAACTATAGTTACTGTGCATAGTGGAGGTTCTACTCTTGCTTCAACTCAACTTCAAAGCTATGCATCAGATTTTTTTACATATGGTTATGTTGAGTGGGGTAGTAATACAAGATTAATTACAAAACATGACAATACAGCTGGTGTTATTCATATTCATGTGCCTTTTGATGAAGATGTAAACGGTCAAACTGTTAAGATATATGCAGGTTGTGATAAGACAGCACAGACTTGTAAAAATAAGTTTAATAATCTTCAGAATTTTTTAGGTTTCCCATACATACCACTTAAAAATCCTGTTATATGGGGAGTTTTATAATGTGGAGATGGCATTTTTTAGATGATGAAAAATGGGCTAAGGTTGAAGCAGAATTAAAAAGTTGGCTTAATACACCATATCTGCATATGCATGGTATTAAAGGCAGAGGAGCTGACTGCAATCAATTCATTGGTGCTATGCTTACAATAGCTGGGATTATAGAGTATGGATATGAATTTGAGTATTATTCTGCTGACTGGTATGAGCATACAGAAAGACAAATTATTATGGAATATGTAAAAATGCATAGACAAAATTTAAAAGATGAGCTTGATTATCTTGAAATGGATTATACAGAAGATTTAGAGCTTATGCGTGGTGATTATCTTGGATTTTCTGTATTTAGCACAAAAGACATAATTAATCATTCTGGCATTTATCTTGGAGATGGCACTTTTATAAATTCTGCACCTAACAGAGGAGTTTGTATCTATGAGCTTAATGATTACTGGAAACGGCATTTAAAAAAAGTTATCAGAGTATTTGAGGTGATATAATGGGTTTTCCACTTATCTTTGGAGCTTTACTAACAGGTGCTGTAACAACAGTGTTTTATGGTATTTGGGCTGGATTAGTAATGGCAGGCTTAACTTTACTAATGGGGCTTATCTCTCCTGTTCCAAAAACAAATCTAAAACCAGCTTCACTCTCTGATTTTAAATTTACACAAGCTGATGAAGGGCAACCAATTCCACTTGTATATGGAATAGTAAAAATTCCTGGCAATATTATTTATTATGGG
>JAOAHF010000030.1 GCA_026415355.1 Brevinematales bacterium | reverse complement strand
GTTTTTAGACTACTTTGAATAGTCAAATATAATTATACTAATCTAACTGGACGCAAAAATTTCTCAGACACTCAAAAAAGATGGGGGGTTTCCAGAAAATAGAAACTATAAGATAAAGTCATCCGAAGAATTCCTCTTTACTCCCATCGTTTGCCTCTCGTAGTAGTTCCTGTTGCTAAATTTGTATATTACGACAGAGTCTTTGTTCTTGTCCATAATCTTATCAAGTTCATCTACTAACATCCTAAACAAAGCATCCGATATCTCGCCTTCAAATACCGATCTCTGAACCCAAGTCAGGTATCGCTTACATACTTTGTTAGCTTTCATCACTCTACTCTCGTCAAAATCATAAACTAGTATTACAAACATACAACCCCAAACCTCAAATCTGGAATTTTAAACAAACTCTTTATTCTTCTAGTAAGAATAAATTTCTTGATTCGTTAATACATCTTGAAATATGTATTGTATTTGATAGCTCAAAACTCTGTAAGTGTTTTGAGGGCTACCATTCTACTACGAAGGGGTTATATTCCTCGTCTTCCGTCAAGAATTTATACAACTTGTAGCACTCAAGTCTTATGAGTCTTCTATAACTGACATTACCTAACTTCTTATGCTTTATAACACTCTTCATTTTCTCTTCGTATCTCTGGATGAATTTTTTATTACCACTTTCTTTCATAAAAACACCATCTCCGATTTCGTGAAAATCATTTATATTTATTTCTTTTCTGTTAATAATTTGAAATATTGTTCTATCAACAATCACAGGTTTGAAAACCTCTGCTATGTCAAGGTTAAGACTAAAACTTCTCTGGTTTGTTTGGTGTAGGTATCCAATTCTTGGGTCTAGGTATGTCCTGTATATCTCGCTCAAAACAGATGCGTAAAGAAGTGAATTACCAAAGCTTATAAGTGCATTCATAGGGTTACTCGGTGGTCTCTTTTCTCGTCTCTCAATTTCAAAGCCCTCTTGCTTCAAAAACAAACCAAAAGTGGAATAATACTCTTTCCTAATCTCACCCTCTATGCTCATAAGTGTCGGAATATCGTTCGTTTCAAATACTTTACTAAAAGACTGTTTTATGTTTTGAATAGAATTGCCAATTTCTTCATTGCCAGTTTGCCTGTAGTGGTACTCTAGGTTCTTAAGAATGTTTCTATATGCTCCTTCAATAAACTTCTTTGCTAGATAAACTCTCTTCTTGTTGTCAAGGTAAGCCTCTGCTTGCTTGAGTGTGATTAAACCAGAGTTTAAACTTCTTCTCGGATAATAACTTCCTACATACCATCCCTTCCTGTTAAAAAAGTGTAGGCATATCTCGTTCTTAGTTAGAAATTCAAGAAGTCTCTTGTTTATCACCATCTCGCCAAAGATGTTTATGTCTGAAACGGTAGCAACTGGAATACTCTTGGTTTCACCTTCTTTAGTTATCAAAATGAGCGAGTTGTCCTTTCTCTTCAGTCTGCCACTCTGAAAAACATACAGAACTTTTGACATTACATAACCTCCTTGTTTTTATATTTCATCACACTGTCGTGAGACAGTGCGAGAGTAATAACTTCCAAACTATACTTTATAAAACCCTTAAAAGGTGTAGAAAGGTTGTTTCAAAAGAATAGCGTTTAAACCCAGCACATCTCCTTGTATCCGCAAACTTTACAGTATTTTATCCACTCGGGCTTCGGTGATTTTTCTTGCTTGAGTAGCTCCTCAATCTCGCCTATTATCTTTTCAATCTCTTTTTCACTTTCTTCGGAGAGTCTTACTAATACTCTCTTTTTCTCATCAGGAATGCTAATTTCTCCTTCCATCACAACTCCTTTTTTGTGTTTTAGGTAGTAAAGGTAGAAGAGTAGTTGCCACCGTGTGCTGTCTATGAATTTGGAACTCTTTTTTATCTCAACAATCAAACGCCTTCCTTTGACTAGGTCAACTTTGATAGTATTGTCAATCAAAACTTCTTTTGCTTTTTCTCTTGAGAAGAAGTATTTGTGAATATGTCTTCCCATCATTATTCTGTTATCCTTCTGATCTGGAACTATCCTATGTCCAATAAGCCAAGCCTCTCTCTTGCAGATGGTATAATACCAGATTAGAGTTCCATTAACTTCCATTTCTATCTTGATATATAGACAGTTGTAGTCCCACTGTATGTAAGCCAGAAATCGTATATCCACACATAATGGACGTATCCAGTTGAGCTTGCATAGCCACTCTCGCCGTATCCTTTTAGGTTTTGATCTATTGTCTTTACTATGATGCCTCTGTAGTCTGCTACTTTTATCACTGGGTCGAAACCTGATCTCCCACTAACTTGGACAAAGATACTCGTGGAAGGAGATATAACCTTTAGAACTGTTCCTGGTTGAGCGTAGGAGTATATGTATACGCTATCATACCAAGATGTATAGGTAGTTAAATCAATTGTCATATCGTAGGTTGATGAATCAGATACTGATACTGTATTAGTTTTTGCTGTTTTACCTTTCCCGTCATCCAACTCAAGTATTAAGTCATATGAACCACTATAGAATATATAGAATTGATAGGTTACATTAGTGGTAGAAGGTAACATAGTGTTTGAAATAAGGTATTGGCTTTGCACACCTTTTTGTAGTATGAGACTTACATATACATTATCACCGTCAGGGTCGTTGTATTTAAAACTTGCATTGATAGGTTCTCCAGTGTAAGCGACATACTTTGATAGGTAGAACTCATCTATCACTGGAGGTCTGTTAATGATGGACAATACACTACATCCAGACATCAAAATAGTGGAGATTAGAAGAATAAATGTTATTATTTTGTTTATCATAGTAAAACCTCCATAATTGTAAATATTGTAAAACATCTGTTATGACACCTTTTGTCAGTTATCGCTAGATAAAACGAAGAATCAAGTAGTAGAATAATCTAACTCTTTCAAGGAGGTATTTTGCTTTCTGTTAGACGTAAAGGTTTTTAATTTATCCTAAAAAATTTTTCACTTATGACAGAAGTTGTCATATGTGCTATGTTATAATACATCTTGGGTATCGTATATAAGAGGTATTTGTTATGTTAAAGTCAATTTCTTTTTTAAACATACTGCTGTTAGCTATGTTTGTAAGTGGGTGTATATATAAGGGAACTGTTTATATAAACAGACCAAGGGAGTTTTCAGAAAGGGTTTTAGGGTCTGTTTATACGAATTTAAACTTTTTGCAGAATATTAGTATGACAACTAATACGAATCTTATAGAGAGGAATATCTTCTCATACTCAATACTTGATAGTATTTCTAGAATTCCTTATACGAATGTCAAAGCTTCTAGAAGTATCGTTGCTGTTGAGATTTCTTCAACAGTGCCTGAATATATACATCTTGTTAGGAGAGCAATACTTCAAGAGATATACCTACAAGAAGGAGGAACTATACCTCGTTCATCTATTAGTGAGAAATCACCTGTTGCTTTTTTAGCGTATAATTTGCTCTTTCCTGGTTTATCTCTTTTGTATGCTGTTGGAGATAACGCTCTCTGGGATTTGGATTTTGAGGCTGTGAAGTTTGATGAAGCCCATGGAGTAGTGGTAAATCCGCCACCAATAATAGCTCGTTATTCCGGAATTCTTAGTTATGGTATTCTTTCAGAACTGACAGATAAGTTTTTGCTTTTATACTCCATCTCTACTCCTAGGGCTATGCCGTTTGAGATATACCTTTTAATTGGATTGATTATTAGAGTTCCTACTGTGATTATGGGGCTTGACCTTATAAATAAGCATAATACGATAGTTTCCTCTGGATATAATGTTGATAGAAACTTTTCAGTTAGTCTGCTATATAACAAGGATAACTATCCTTTAGTTGAGGTAAGGATGTTTCAGGTGAGGTTCTGATGAGATTGTTTGTGAGATGGTTAGTATGAACTGTAGAAAAAGAAAAGTTAGATATTTATAATTCAACCAAAATTGGGAGTATGTTATGCTTGAGGT
>JAOAHF010000029.1 GCA_026415355.1 Brevinematales bacterium | reverse complement strand
TATAAGAGACAGCAGTATTACAGTAGGTAAAGGGTCTACTTTGCTCGTTATCACTAGTGCAAGAGACTTTTTTATCTCTTCAATTACAGAATGTCTTGGTATATTATGCTTTATTTCAATATAATCTTTGTCTTTGACAGCATCTTGTATTATCCTTGAGTATTCTTCTTCGTAGTATTTATAAACCATAACTCCTTTTATCTTTACTCCGTTTTGAACTAGATTTTGGATTATCTCCACAAACTCAAGAGGGTTTTTTCTTCCTTCAAGGCTTCCTATCCAAACTAGTTTATTTTCGTAGTCTCCCTGCCTATGAATATTTGAAGTTTCAATACCATTATAGATAACCACTACTTTATCCTTTAGTTTTTCTCCTAAGGATTTTTTGACCTCATTTGAAACTGCAATTACGGTATTTATTCTTTTCTGAATTATCTTCCTTATGTAGTTTGACATGAAACTATTATCTAGTATATCATGAATGTGTAATACTACTTTCTTTTTACCATTTATAAATGGCATATATAAGCAGTCATAAGTATTCTTTCCGAGTATAACATCCACTTTCTTTAACATTGATAGTATTTGAACAGTTATTCTACCTATCATTACTAGGACTATCTTGGTTAGCAGTAGAAGAACCTTTAAGAAAGATTTGGATTTTTTGACACCTAGTTGTAACAGAAAAGGTGACATGAAGATGTTTTTGGGGTTTAATCCTGAATTGACTAGAAACTCTTTTGTTTTACTGTCTGGACATATTGCCAGAAACTCAGTATTTGTATATTTTGTGTTTCTCAAATAGTTTTGTAGAACGTATTCCGCTCCACTTATAGTGTTACCAGAGAAGACTATTAGGCATTTCATCGTTTCTGACGAAAATTTTTTATATTTTATAAACTCTTTTTCTAGTTCAATTGTTTCTTAGAATTGTCTTGAGTATTATCTGGAAAGTAGATTGTGGATTTTTGATAGGATAGATCTATGTTTTTTTAAAATTAAGGCCTTGATATAATTATGTCGTTGATAAAGAAGAACTACATATACAATCTTTTGATGAACTTTTCTAGTTTGCTTATCCCTCTAGTAACATTCCCTTATGTAACTAGGGTGCTTGGACCTGAAAGTATTGGTAAAGTGAATTTTGCTAACTCTATAGTGGAATTCTTCACATTGTTTTTCCACTTTGGTATCTATCCTTATGGTGTTAGAGAATTATCAAAAGTAAGAGATAATCAAGTGCTTTTCAACAAAAGATTTTCGGAACTGGTTATAATTAACACTTTCTTAGTATTTTCTTTACTAATCTTGTTTGTAATAACAGTGGAACTTTTTGACAAGTTTAAGTCTGAGAGATTACTTTTTTATGTCGTAGGATTGAACATAATTATATTCACATTAGGTTTTGATTGGCTCTTTATATCTCGTGAGAATTATTCTTATGTTTCCATCAGGATGATAATAACTAGATTGATAGGTGTAGTTCTTCTTCTACTTCTCGTTACAAAAGAGCAGGATTACATTCTATATGCGTTTCTGAGCCTCTTTATAGGTGGTCTGGTATCATACCTTATAAATCCTTTCTTCTATCGCAGATATGCGAGTCTATATCTATCAGATATAGATCTACTACAGCATATCAAGCCTCTAGTTCTAACTTTGATAGTGAGCTTTTTGACTAGAGCTTATCTGAATTTGGATGTGACTACTTTAGGTTTCTTGTCTAACTATGAAAGTGTTGGATTTTATGTTGTAGGATTGAAAATAGTATTGTTATTTCAGAGTCTTGTTTTGTCCTTTTCTAGTGTTATTGCTCCTAGAATAGCTTACTATTCTGAATCAATGAATAAAGAGGAGATTAGAAACTTTGTTAGAAAGTCAATAGAGTTTGCTTGGTTTCTATCGGCCCCGATACTCTTTGGCATACTTATTCTGTCACGAGAGGTTGTAGTCGTTGTATCTGGGATGGATTTTATATCTTCTGTTCCTGTATTGATTATCATTTCAGGTATTTTCATTACGACTCCTATCTTATCTGTATTAAGTCAGTATCTATATTACACTGGAGGTGAAAAGAAATATATAAAGTTTGTGGTAACACCTACCATAATAATTTCTTTAATCTTGTATGCTATATTAATACCTTCTTACAACTACATAGGTGCTGCTATAGCTAGAATAATTTCTGAAATAGTTCATTTTTGGTTATATGTTATTTCTACCAAAGAAGTCGGTTTAAAAAATATCTTTTCAGTAAGAAGTCTCAAATATCTGGGAATAGGACTAATTATGTTCGTAGTTTTGTTATTGTTTGGTAAATTAGTAATCATTGACTCTCCGTTAATAAAAATCATTACTTACACCACAATAGGAGGGGTGATATATTTTGGTGTAAACCTTATTACTAGAGACTATTTTGCGATGGAGGTTATTAAATTTGCTCATAGTTTGATATTTAGGAGGAGTTTATGAGAGTTTTGATTGTGCCTTCGGGTATTCCTGAGGATTATTCAGTCCAGATGGCTAATGCTCTATCAAGGAAAGGGGTGGAAGTTGGAATTGTATTGAAGGAATCTTCGTATAATGAGATTGAACCATTCTTAAGTCAGAATCTATCTGTCTTTAAGATACCGAGAGAACCTTTTGGTTTGCTTAGAACCATACATAGAATTATCAGCTTTAAACCAGATATCGTTCATTTCAACGACGGTGTTGATAATGTTTCTATACTAATGCTTATAATTTTCTTGTTTTCAAAAGCTAGGATAGTTACTACTTTTCACGATGTTATAATACATCCTGGTGATGAGAACCTTAAGAAAATGGTAGTCAGGTACATATTAAGAAGGAAGTCAAGAAAAATATTCGTTCACGGTAAGGTGTTAAAAGAGGAGTTCGTTAGAAAATATAAGGTTAGTGACGATTTTGTAGTTTCAATAGTAATGGGTAATCATAACTCGTATTTGTTTGAATACTATTCAAAAGACAGTAGTAATGTTGTTAAAGATAAGAATACTTTAAACATTCTGTTTTTTGGATGGATTGCTCCTAGGAAGGGGGTGGATATATTACTTGAAGCAGTATTGGAACTTGTGGAAGAAGGTTACAAAAATCTCAAGTTGATAGTTGCTGGTAAAGTTGGTTCAGGATTTGGTTACAATGAGTTGGTTGATAAGATAAACAAACTTTCGGGTGATGAGCGCCTTAAAGATATCGTTGAGATAAGGTTAAGGTATATTCCCTGGAATGAGGGAGGACAACTCTACAAGTGGGCTGATGTAGTAGTTTTGCCTTATACTGAGATTTCTCAAAGTGGTGTTGTAGGTATTGCTTATCACTTTTCAAAACCTGTTATAGCAACAAATTTAGGTGCTCTTCCTGAAATAGTTGAAGATAAGCGTACGGGCTTGCTCATAGATGGAGGCAGTGTACATTCCATTAAAGAAGGAATTAAGTCGTCAATAATTTTCTTATTAAACAACCCGCAAAAGATTGAGGAGTTTGGCAAGAATGCTAAAAACTTTGTGGAAACTGAAATGAATTGGGATAGAATTGTGAATACTATTATAAATTCTTACAGTGAATTGGACTGATAGGTTAAGTCTTTCAAAGTTCTTTATTGAGTAGAGTCTGTAAGTTGAAGGTGTTCAAAAAGTTGCTGTATATCTCAATTATAAAATCTTTTGTACAGGCAATCAAGATTAGTTGTGAAAAGACATTTCGGGAAAAACATCTACATCTCAAATATACACTACCGTCTGAAGAATTCGGGAGAGTTGAGAGATAGTATTAATAGTAAAATACTTGTATTACATACATTTTTCGAACACCTTCATACAAGATTGAGAATTATTCACACAGGTAAATAAAATTTGAAATATGAAAAGGAAGTTTGTCACTTTGATGGGGTTTACCGATTATGTTGATCTTGTAAAGCCACCGGGAATGATACCATTTAAGGTGTCTCAGAAACATGGTTACAAATCATATATCGTCCTTCATAGGATAGATGACAAACGATTTACAGATTATAGGAATGC
>JAOAHF010000028.1 GCA_026415355.1 Brevinematales bacterium | reverse complement strand
CTGTATAGCCTTCCTCCTTCTTCTTGAGCGCTATGTATATTAGAATATCTATAAGTCTTGACAAACCTTCCTGAAATTCATCTTTCGCAAAACTAGGATCATACTTAGCTTCGTGGAAATAACCGCTAACATCAGGAGTAGAGTATAGAACATAACCTTTTTCCTTAAGATACTCCTGTATCGCTATTCTACAGAGTTCATTTGAAGCAGTGTTCGTTCCAAATAGATACACTGATATGTTTGATGGTTTTTTACCATCAACTACTCTTAAGAATGTGTTCAGTTCTGCTGACATTTCCATAGGCTTGGATTTTACTTTTTCTACAACTTTTCTAACCTCTGCTCGATTATCTAATATTTCCTTCCAACGGTTTTCATCAGAGATTTTTATATCTGTGTATAGCCCTTCTTTTGACTTAAGGTTTGTTATTATAGAAACACCACTACTTATTACGTGAAACTCCTTATCTTCCATTCACTACCTCCTTATACCACCTAATACTAAATATCAAATATTCCATATCCTAGAGCAGTTTTTGCTCCTATTCCGTGCTCTTTGAGTGCTTCCTTCAGAAGCAAAGTTGCTTTGTTCAGTAGGCTATCGTCTTTTGAAAGTAAGCAGAATTGAAACTTGGTTTTACCGACTGTCAGGAAGGTTATAGGGTTTGGGCTTTGCCAGTCTGCTGGGGGTTTATCACCAGAATAGTAATCAGGATAGTGTGGGTTCATAATGTCTATTTCTAACTTAATATCATCAACAGGGTAAGCGTCCATAAATATGACTTTGCCTTTTTGCTCTTGAGTCCCGAAGATTTCAACTAAATCAGAGAGTTCTATCTTCTCCTCCTTCCCCACTTTCTTGTCTAATAGTTGTATTGATAGATTACCATATACACTACCTTCTTTAAATCCTCCATCCAATCCTTTTGACAACTGTTCTATTTCCTCGTAGAAGTCAGAGTTTTTTTGAGATGAGATTTTTTGAGATGAGATTTTATCTGCAAAGCAAATTAGGGCATAGTGTCTAGTTATACCTTTCACGGCACTACCGGGTATGTAAGGAATTCCGTATATGTGATGTAGTATCATTGATGTTTCTTGTGGGTGTGATGCTCCAAGCCCTACAACAAGACGCCATTTGGGGATGGCTTCTATGGACTTGTAAGCGTATCCTAAATTCAGAAGAGACTTGATTAAATTTTGAATTCTATCATAGTTTTTTCTCGCTAAATTCTTCAGAGATTGATAACTTTTTGTATTTCCATTGCTAGAAAAGTGATTTTTTATCGCTTCAAGATATTTTGTCTTTTTATCTCTTTCAAAATAGATAAGACCTTGCTGATCTCTCCTATTACCTACTGGCAAATATTTCATAAAAAGTAAGCATAGGTTGAAATCAATATCACTTCTTTCAACAATCTGATACCTATCATACTGCTTGGTAATCACTCCACTTAGAATACTTGAAGTATCACTTGGTGTAAAGAATACATATTTCTCCTCTGGGCGTTCATGACTTCTATTAAATCTTTGATTGTAATTACCTTGAGACCTCATATCTAAACTCCTATTTTCTTATCATCCTTCTATCATTCCTTCCGCAAATCTTTTCAACCATTTAACTAATGACATAAGTTCCCGAGTTGCAATAGAGTATCCGTATGAGTCAAGGGAGATTATCCATTGTATAAGTTCTATGTTGCTTTGATCAAGTCTTATTGCCACGATGTCACTTTTGAAATAATCCTTAAATTGCTCATACAATAACTTATGCACTTCATTTCCACTCTTTTTTGAATATAAAAAGGCAATACTCTGACCAAGCCCACCGTACATTATCATCTGGGGGATTTTTCTTACAAGAGACTTATAATCTTTTGCTTTTCCACTTAATTCCCTTTTAGCACTCTTCACAAACTCATAAGCCTTTTCTGCTATTCCCCTTTCTATCTTTGAAAACAGACTCTGCTCACTCATAGCAACCTCCACAAACTTATTTATTTTGATTTTGATGCGGATAAAAATTTACTCTAACGAACCCTTTACCAGTAGTAGCATTTCCCCCAACCTGGATAACCCCAATTTCAGACAGCTTAGATACAAAAGTATTATGTAGATTGGAACCATTATTAGGTTGACTCCCAGGATTTCTTGCATCTGTAAACATAACTAACGAATATAGAATGGTATCCTGTGGAAGATATTCTTCTATCCATAATCCGCCTTCTTCAGCAGTTCCAGTTTTATCAGAAATTCTAACCCTAGTTACTACCTCTGTTGAATTACTGACAAATTGGGCGAAAGTGTCATTATCCACTATCACCAAATCATTATTCAATTTTGACCTCCAAAATTCATAAGATGGATCGCTTGGAAAAATGTTTTTAGATAACCATTCTGCAACTTTGTCAGCCTCTTTAGATTCAGAGTCTTTTACCTCAATTGAAAACTCTTCTAGAACTATCTTTTTAGAGTTTTCAGAGTTTATCAATACTCCACACCTACTAGTAATCTTTGCTCCTGGAGAATTATCAAGACTTGCAAACTCGTTAATAGGAATTTGAAGTTCGTCAGTAGGATTTTCAGGTTTCGTGTTCTTGTTTATCATCATAAGATCCCTAACAAACCTCTCAATGACCATCGGGCAAGTAATCCAAGCAAAAACTCCCTTTAAGGATTTTACAGGGAAGAGTAGTATTCTAGCATCAGTTACCGCCATTGCACCAGCATAATCTCCACTACTTTCAGGACCGAATATCGCATTAATTATTGTCTGTTCTACACCAGAATCTCTAAATGCATCTCTCAAACATCCTTTCAGTCCAGAACTCTCAATCTTTGGAAAGTTGGTGTGTCTTTCTCTCTGGATAGGTAGGTCAATGACCCCTACTTCACTGCCACTCCCCGCATGAACGGGAGTCTCGGCAATCAGAAACATAATCTTCTTTTCTTTAAACATAAGCACCTCCAAATCCATACCTTCTATTTAATTTCTACTTCAACTATACTTCGTGAAAGACTACAATCAAAATCTTTCACATAGGAATCAGCATAGTATTTATACTTCTTACTACAAACTCCTTGTGGAACCTGTGGATTGTCTTCTAGGTATCTTATATACTTGTCATGATTGTCAAAAGCTTCGTATATACATAACTCTTCATTCTTACTAAGTTGATTATTTACATAGTAGTAGAATATCCTAATAGGATTATTACCATCATCATAAACCATATGATTACCCTTGTGTTCAGTTTTTGAGATTCTAATCTGTTTATTAAAGAATTTGTCAAGAATATCTAGAAGTCCTTTAGAAGATAGTATCTTATTTACCACATTGTCATTTGACCAGAAATAATGAACATTCTCTTTGTATTTCTCAAATAGTATCTTACCAATAGGATTAAGTTCCATCAACTCACCATCTTTTTCTTGGTAATGCCAAACTACGAAAGAAAAGTCTTCGTAAAAACTAGAGGATAGTATTTTTGCTATCTCACCTCTGTCATCTAATCCCTTATCTAACTTCTCAAAATAAGAATAGTATCTGTCTATTTTACAAATATCAAAACACTTACTTGAGATAGGCATTTTTGGTATCTTTATCAAAGTATCAGTATTTTCGTAGATGTAGTAGATGTCACAACCGTTGAGTTGCCCAAGTATTGTTAGAAACGGTATAGAAGACTTGTATCCGCCAGTTATGTTAATGATTACATTATCCCAGTATTCCTCTACTATGCTATATACTTCACTTATCAGGTTTGCCATACCCCTGTTAAACTTCTTCTGATCTATAACCTGCAGATGTTGAATAACTTTTACTTCTATCTTCCGAATTTCTACTCCTTTAGAGTTGTTGTCGTAGGTTTGATGTAAAGCTTTCTCTACAAGTTCAGATGCTAACCGACCTGATAATGTATCAGAAGATAGAAGGTATATAAGGAATTCTCTTTCTCCATTCTTTAGTTCAATATCAATTATCTTGGATATACTCTTTAATTCTGCTGAAATTGAGTCTAGACTGGATTGCTTCTGTATATATTGTTTCAACTTGTTTCTAACAACATTAGTCCTCATGGTTTCAGAACTTTCCCTGGAATTCCCTTGCTGATCGTAGTAGGTTTGCGTAGAAAGATGATCAATTGTATCTTTTATTGAAGCATCTTTAGTAAGTTTAACATAATTCTCAAATATTGATGTTCCAACTGTTGTTATCAACTTTTTCATAAGCCTACCTCCTTACCTCAAGGTTTAACTATCCCTACAAAAGAAAGACCGAACCCTTTTTCTCTCTCTACATCAGATATGTTTTTAAAGTGAAAATAGTCTAATATATCCTTCCAACTACACTTATTTAGCACTCTAAAGTAATACACACTCCCAGCAGGAATTGCCTTATACATTGGCTTAGGTGATCTATTCAACATATCCCAACCACCTATTCTTATAGGCTTTCCAATGACACAAGCAGTAA
>JAOAHF010000027.1 GCA_026415355.1 Brevinematales bacterium | reverse complement strand
AAGAGTAACTTTTAAATAAATCTCTATATATAATGTTTTAATCTAAAACTAACTTTTTTTTATCAATAAATCCTAAAATAGAAGGATTAAACTTAGATGCAGACAAAACTTCTATGTCAGAAGTAAATCTACCACCTAAACCTTTTTCTCTTGCTGAGGTTGTAATGTTAAGTAAATCTTGCAAAAAATAACAATAAGATGAACTAAGAAAATAAAAAAATATTAAAAATAATATATATCTTTTCATTTTTTTATTATAAATACTTTTTCAATTTTACTATCATATCCAGAATAGTTTCTTGCAAAAATTTTCAAAAGTAATAAGTCTATATTCTGAATATTCTTAATCTCATCTATTAAAACCTCAACTTTATTATTAGATGGATCTGTTGAAGCATCTTTTTCATATAGAATATTTCCTGCTAAATCAAAAAATATGAGTTTTGCTTCATCTGCTTTTTGAGTTAAAGTATAAACTACTTCTATCTTTTGTCTTTTTCTTACAGGATTAGGAAGGATTAGTAAGTCTTTTATTTTTAATGAACTTTCGGTTAAAAACACATAAGAAGAAATTATATTACTAAATTCGTCTTTAACCTCTAATAAGTGTCTTCCTTTATCTAAAGATACTTCTAATAAATATCTTCCTTCTAACTGAGGTATTAACCACTCACTTACATCTACTCCATCTATAAAAATTTTTATGGTTGCTGTAGTGGGAATTATCTCAAATTCAAATTTGGGTTTTAAAGAAGATACATATGAATGATCTGATAAAATTTTCCCACTTTCTTTTACCTTTACTTCTGTTTTTCCGTAGAATTGTTGTTCAGTTTTTTTAATTACTACATACACATAAGAAGACACATTTATATTTTCTAAAGTAAAAGCATTAATAAAAAGGGTATATGTTGAAGGTGTAAAATTACTAAGAGATAAACTTCCTGTGTACAAAACCCCATCTAATGAATTTAAAACTCCTGAAACTAATCCTATATTATAACTTACCGAAGTAATCTGAACATTGTATTTATTTATTTTTGCTAAGATATTTAAAGCATCTGTGGTAAAGAAAATCTGATAATTAGTGGGTAATATAATATCTATAGAAAGATATTTATCTGTCTCTTTTAAAACAATAAATTCTACAGTTGCATATCCAACTATATTTTGTTGGTGGGAATATCCAATAACAGTCAAAGTATGTAAACCAGTAGTGAAATTATGTAAAGCTATATCAGTAATTTCATATATATTTGCTTGTTTTAAAGGAAGAGAGAATTCCATAGAATTATCTATCTTATAAGTAACACTAGAAACTATAGTATTTATCCCAACAACTTCTGCAGTTATTTTTAAAGTAGTGGTAGCAAAAAATATCTCGTAACGAGTTGGAGAAATAATCCTAACTTGAATAGACCTTTCAGCATTAACAACACTAAACTGAACCAAGGAAGAACCAACTTCTCCATCACTCCCATATGCTGTAACGGTTAATGTGTGTGTCCCTGTAGTTAGTCCTATAAGTGGAATTCCTAAAACCTGGTATTTATTTGCTCCTATTGATGTCATGATCTGCTCTTGTTGATTATCTATTTTATAAGTTACAGAACTTATATTCACCCCAACGCCTATTACTTCTGCTAAAACAGAAAGTGTTTGCGTGGAGAAAAATATTGAACCATATTGAGGAGAAATTATACTTACTGAAATATTTGATGAAAAAATATCTTTAGAAAACATTACTCCATCTGGAGGAGGGCAACTTTTTAATGAAGAATATATTATATTGCTATCATTAGGTAAATTTGTTGTTTCTAAGTATATTATAAATTCTTTATTTTTGCCTGGATTATACTTATTTAATGGAGCAACTCCTCTGTTAAGATTACCACCTTCTGCTACCCAATAATCCACTCTTCTTGCCATATCAACACACTTAGAAATATACGAGAGACTTGAACTATTTATATAATATATAATCCCATCTATATTGTCAGTCTTAGTTTGGTTCCATTTATCAGGCAAAATGCAAGGTCTTCTTGTAAGATCTGCAAATTCTATAGGATCTGCTGAATGAATAAATGTTGCATTATACTGCATTTTATGAGCATCCTCAGCAGCAGGTAAAATTACATATGCTTTTTTATTACCTTTAGCAGAAGCCAACTCATTTATGAAATCAGCTACTATGTATCTCCTAAATTCTCCCCATGCTTGTAATTCTTCAAAACTTGAAACTCCTATATTATCACTTCCAGATTCACTCCTACATAAAAGCCCATTTACAACTCTAACTCCATTAGTATCTAGGGGCAAGTTATTAATTTCACCATAGTTTAAGAAATAATACACAATCTGCCTAATGTCATAGTAAAGCCATTCCATATCATTACTTCTCCAATCTTTAGTAGCAGCTGCAGAATAAATACTATAATAATTAGGATCGGTTTCGGTAGTTGGATCTTGAGGATTACTGCCGGAAGGAGGAGGACCCCACCATTTTCTAAAATGGTTAACCATATTTTCTGAATAACCTATAGTAGGAGCTTCTGCCCTTTCAGAGGGTATTTCTGCATTAAATATTATTCCACTTATGTTCTTTGCAGAAATTTTCTGAACTATATTTTTTAACTTATTTCTATATTCAACATCCACAGGTTCGGCTATGCTTAAAACAGTGCTGTTGTCATACTTCTTTGCAGGATAACTTCTTAATTGTGTATCTCTAAAAACATCTATATAGCAAAGAACACCTAAATTCTGTTGTTGAGCCACTGCAATCACTTGGTCTAACTCTTCTTCACTTCTATCTATTCCATCAGGACCTTTTACTGTAAAGATTATATGAGTGTATCCTTTTTGTCTTAATCCTACTATCTCTTGGGGTGAGTTAATTTTTACTGCTTTTAATAAGCGAGTAAGATAAATTTCTCCTAAACTTTTTACTGAAATTTGAAATGAAGTACTTGAGCCTTCATTGGTAGTAATACTAAAATTATAATCTCCTGGTTGAGAAGGCATTTTTATTATCCACCTAACTGTTCCACGTCCTAAATAATAATCCAAAATATCTTTATGAGTAACACACAAAGCATCAGCATAATTTGTTTTGATATAATTTATTATTTCTGGGACCCAATCTATACTTTTTTTATTCTCTTGTTGCCACAAAGGAGGTATATAATCAGAACTAGAGTAAGGATGAAGTCCAAATGTAACTGGTATGTTCCTTTGAGTAGCATTAGAACCACTTTGACCACTAATATAAGGTCTAGGAACTTCTGTTTGGACCACAGTGTAATGTCTGTCTACATATTTTTTCAAAAAATTCATCGTAGTAGCAAAATTATATACTTCGTGCAAAGAACCATCATATATTGTACCCCACATCCATTGTCCATTTACTTGACATCTTTGAGTGCCTACAAGAATGTTGTGTATCTTATGAGAAAAATCTGTATAAGAATCTAACACATTCCCACTAACAGTAACCTCATCACACATAGGTACCCAACTGGGAACAGCAGTTCTTGGATCTAACTGAGCAATAGGAGTAGGTCCTACTTCTTGTGGAGGCCAACCCGAAGGTCCTTCATTAACTGTACACACATATCTTAAACCTGATTTTCCAATTACTTTCCATATAGAAGATCTTAAAGGTGTCTTAGTAGTAGTTTCTGCACCTTCAGAAATATTAAACTCCAAAAATGGATTTCTAAAACCTTCTATCCTTCTATCTGTTGCCACTTCCAACCAATACTTACCTAAAAGTAATTCTATTTTTTGTTCTTCTTCTGTATTAGGTATCCCCCAGGAAGTTCCCCTTTTATATCTCCGTGTAGTTTCACCAATCCATCTTGAATTCATATGTAGACACAAACCCATATGAGGATGATGATATGTATGATATCCAATTTCCCAGTTTTGTTTCTTAAAAAACTCTATTAGATCATTTCCAAAAAAACTTTTGTTATTAGTAGAATATGTATCCATATACAATGCACCAGCTAATATATATACGCTCATTGGATATCCTAATTGATAAAATGGAGTTATGTGTTGTAAAGTTATATTTATATCACTATTCCAATCATCACTCCCAAATGCAAATAACCTTGGAGGATTATCTGGCAAAAATTTCGGCTTTAACAAAATTCCCACTCTGTTTATCTTTTGTGTCTTTTGATTCCAACTATATGAGGTATCTAAAGAACAACCAGAAGGTAAAGAAATTGTAGCATAAGCAGAAGAAATAGCAACACCACCAATATTTTCAAAATCAGCTGTTATTTCAATAGTTGCTCCTTCATATACTATAAGAGGTGTATCCCTTAAAGTAATTTTTATATTTCCTCCGGTGGCTGTATACCAATCAATATTTAGAGAAGAAACTGTTATGTTAAAACCAGCGTTTGGATCCTGGTTAATATCATTAGGAAGATATAAATGGAATGTAAGTCCTGCTGTAGAACCATTTAAATTTATAGTTTTTATGCCAGTTGCACCTGTTAAGTCCTCTATCAACTCTCCTATGTCATTATAAAGCTTGAAACTTACACCTGTGTAGTTACCAGATATACTAAAAGTTATTCTATCAATAGGAGAAACAAAAATTTTCTGAACCGTCACAAAAGTTCCAGCTGCTAACCACCAAGCCGTTTGTCTTATATTTAGTATACTTGTATTAGTTACTGAAATTCTATCCTGAGAACTTCCGCCTTTTGTAACTGTCCAATCGTAAAAATTAACAGGTTCTGAAAAACTTTTTATAGGTAAAAAAGAAGAAAGAAGTAATATTAAAATTCCTATCTTCATTTTATTACTAAAATTTTACCAGTAAAAATTTCTCCATTATTTTCAATTTGGTAAATATATACACCACTCTTTACTATCCTTCCTCTTAAATCTTTTCCATCCCAAATTTTTTCCTCACAGCTAGTTTCTGCTAAGTATTCTGAATGTTGAAATAATGTTTTTATCAACCTACCATTAATATCACAAATTTTCACTTCTCTTACTTTTCCAAAATTTATAATACTTTTATCTGGTTCTCTAAGATTTAAAATATATTCTTTTTTTAATTCTATTGGTTTCTTAAAATCTTTATACTCTATCCAATCTATCTTTAATACACAATCTACTGAAGGAGGATTTGCTTTAGTGCCATTGTCCCAATGAACATCATTATGCCATAAATTAACTATTATATTAGAATAATTAGTAGGAATCAAATCACTTCTTTCAAAATTCCATAACTCTTTCTCTTCACCATCTATACAAATAAAAAATCTTACACTACTTGAACTCCACCAAAACCCATATTCATAATATCTTAAAGAGTGATCAA
>JAOAHF010000026.1 GCA_026415355.1 Brevinematales bacterium | reverse complement strand
TCAATACACTTTCTCTATCACGGAAAGCAAGGTGTGTTTTTGAGAGAGTGAGTGTTCTACTATTTGGTCTCACCATTCACTTAACGAAGGATCTCTTTCTTCCTCGAGTTGTGTTGTCAGGCTTATATGGTTAAATATTCAAGGAACCTATTTCTATTTCAGTTTCTGATGGAGTATTATGTGCATATGAAAACAGACTTGTAGTTATTTGCTAAAGCAAGGGTTGATAGACACTAAAAATATTAACTATACCCAAATAACTCTCAAATTTTGGAATTTATTGAATTTCAGAGTTTAGTTGATTTTTGGTGGTTGATTTTTTATAATTTCAGTTAAACTTAATCCTTGTAGGTAAAGTTTATGATAACCAAGATGGATTTAATTTCTGAATTTGGTGATAAGTTGTATAGGAGTGCTATGGACATAATGGAAAATGTTGAAATAGTTGATATCTCTTCTGTTAGTTTTGATGATAAGGTTACTGTTAATGGGGAAATAAAGGTTGATGGAGAATGCTTTTATATAAGTATTGATTTTGATATCTTGGAAGAAAAAATTACCAAAAAATCTTGTTCTTGTGGAGCTCAGAATTGTGAACATATGCTTATTGTTTTGATGAACTTCGAGGATAAGAAAACTGTAAAGAGTAATGGTAGAAAAGTGGCTGACAAAAAACTCTTACCGCTTGAAGTCTTGGTTGATTTCTCTCAGTTGAGATCGTTGTCTCTAGTTAGGATTAAGTTTGATTTAGCTGACAAAAAGCTTGCAAGAAGTCCTAAAAACTATGTTTATGAGTATATAATTGATGATGTAAAGACTATTAAAGTGACTCCTGAAGATGATTTATTTCTTAGAACTTTGATATCTCAAAATAATATTTACACATATCCTGATGAAGGTATAGCACTTTCAATGAGTCAGTTTATAAAAATTATAGATCTTCTAAAGAGACATCCTAGGGTCTATATTTATCCATCTCATGAACCTCTAGAGATAACTGATGATATTTTTTATCCTAAGCTTAAGATAGTTTATGAAGATGATAATGGGCTTAAAAAGCTAAAGATAATAACAGTGGAAGACTATTCGGATATAAGGATTATAGCTGATGGTAATACTAAAAGAGTTTTGAGAGGGAACAAACTTTATACTTTTAACAATCCAATACCTATAGAGAACTGGTTTGCTATACTTGAAAACAAGTTTAAGATATCTGAGAGAGAATTTCCGAAGTTTTTTGGTAAGTTTTATGAGATTTTATCTACTTCTTCTAATATAATACTGAGTGAGGAAATAAATACAAGCAAACCGGTTATTGTTGAAATAGATAAAATTGATGTAAAGCTTTATCTTGACTACAATGAGAGTATTGAGAAACTATATTGGGAACCTATTGTTATTTACAAAGAAAAAGAAACTAGGGTTAAAGATTTACTTGATGTGCTTGTAAACCATATAGAGATAAGTGATAATCACTTCATAAGTGATTTGAAGGCTTTTAGGCAAAGAGTACTTAACGAACTTTATGGTATTGGTTTAAAGGAATACTTGATATCTTTGAATAATCTCAGTAGTTATATAAGCATACCTAAAGAGGAATTTATAAAGAATATTCTTGTTAATTATAGAAATTGGAAAGATAGGGTTGAATTATCTAGTAGAACTAGATCTTTAGTACCTGCTATAGTTAATGCTATTTTTGATATTGATATACATACTGAGGGTAAGAACGATTTTAGATTTGACTTTAAGGTTTTTCTAGTTGATAATGATACAAGTTATATAAAAGATGTTGGTGTTGAAACATTTATTAGAGCAATAAGAGAAGCTTCAGTGAATGGGGTTATTAATATCTCTGGTAAGTATTACAAGATAGAAAATCTTGGTGATATCCAGAGACTTATAGATAAGATAAAATCTATAAACTTGGGCGAGAAGGATGAGGGTAGTATTTTAAAGCTTATAAAAATAATTTCATTGGAAGATGATCTTCTGGATGATAGATTGATACAATCTTTGAGAATTAGAAGAGATAGCAAAGTTGAAGACTTTAGGAGTCAGATTAAGTCTTTAGGCAGGGATTCTAATATTCAGATACCTTCTGAGATAGAGAACGTAATAAGAGAATATCAAAAGGTTGGTTATTACTGGTTGCATTTCCTGTATAAGAACAATTTTGGAGGGGTGCTTGCCGATGATATGGGACTTGGTAAGACATTACAAGCTTTGTCTTTTATCAAAAGCATAAAAGATAACTTTAGAGGCCTTCCATCCCTAGTTATATGTCCTACATCTCTGACTCATAATTGGGCTAGAGAGATAGAAAAGTTTTTCCCCACCATGAAATATACTATAGTCTCAGGTAAACCGAAGGATAGAGAGGAACTTGTGAATAATTTCTTGAAATATGATGTTATAATAACATCATATGCTTTGATTAGAAACGATATAGATCTTTATCTTGACAAAAATTTTGAAGTTGTTGTACTCGATGAAGCTCAGTATATAAAGAATAAAGAAGCAAAGATAACTAAGTATGTTAAAATGTTAAATTCCAATATAAAGATAGCACTTACTGGAACTCCTATTGAGAACTCTGTTTCTGATCTTTGGTCAATATTTGATTTTATAATGCCTAATACTCTTGGTAGTTACCAATCTTTTGTTGAAAAGTACTCAAAACCTGAAAACCACGGAGAGCTTGCTAAAATGATATCCTATTTTATATTGAGGAGAAAGAAAGATGATGTTCTTAAAGAGTTACCTAAAAAGATAGAACAAAATATATTTGTACCATTATCTCCTGAACAAAGTGAGATATATGAAAAACTCGTTAAAGAAATTAGAATAAATATACTAAAACAGGTTGGTGAAGTGGGGTTTGAGAAATCAAAGCTTCATATACTTTCTGCTTTAACTAAGCTTAGACAAGTATGTAATCACCCATATCTTATATCTGATGAATATAAAAATGTAAAATCTGGGAAGATGGAACTGCTTATGGACTTATTAGATGATGCTATTGAGGGAGGTCATAAAGTATTACTGTTTTCACAGTTTGTTGAGATGCTTAAGATAATACGAGAAGAGTTTGATAAGATAGGTATAAAGTATTCTTATCTTGATGGATCTACCAAGAAAAGACAAGAAGTTATAGATGAATTTAATAAGAATGATGATATGAAAGTTTTCCTTATAAGTTTGAAAGCTGGAGGTTTTGGTCTAAACCTAACATCTGCTGATATAGTTATACTTTATGATCCTTGGTGGAATCCTATGATAGAAAAACAGGCAATGGATAGGGCACATAGAATAGGTCAAACTAAAACAGTAAATGTTTACAAATTGCTTACTGAAAATACTATAGAAGAAAAAATATTAGCATTGCAAGAAAGTAAAAGATCTTTATTTTCAAATATTGTTGAGGTTGGTTCTTCTACTTTATCTTCAATTACATGGGATGAGATTAAATCCCTTCTTGAGATGTAGTTAGATATCAAATGAATGTCCTAGGTATATCTCTCTTGCTTTAGGGTCGTTTATTAGTGTTTCTGCGTTACCTTGTATTAAAACTTCTCCATTGTATATTATATACGCTCTATCAACTATTCTGAGTGTTTCTCTGACGTTGTGATCTGTTATCAAGACACCTATATTTTTATCCTCTCTTAGCATTTTTATTATGTTTTGGATATCATTTATTGCTATAGGATCTATACCTGTGAATGGTTCATCAAGTAAAAGAAATGATGGTTCTAATGAAATCATTCTAGCTACTTCTAAACGTCTTTTCTCACCACCAGAGAGTGCAGAAGCAATTGTCTTCCTTACTTTGTTTAGCCCCATATATTCAATTACTTCATCAGTTCTTTTATTTAGTTCTTTACCAAAGTATCCTTTAAGTTCTAAAATTGCTTTTATGTTGTCTTCAACAGACAAAGATCTAAATACTGAATGCTCTTGTGGTAAATATCCTATACCTAATCTTGCTCTTTTGTATATAGGCCACCCTGTGATATTTTGATCGTCGAAGAAAACATTACCACCATCAGGAGATACTATACCTACTATTATGTAAAAGGTAGTTGTCTTTCCCGAACCGTTAGGGCCTAAGAAACCAACTATTTCTCCTTTCTCAATTTCTAATGATATTCCATTTACTACAAATCTTTTTCCATACTGTTTGTATACTCTATCTACCTTTAGCCTGCTCATGATGAGAATTATGATAATCTAAAAACGCTATTTCTTTCTAGTTGTGTTTTTGTATGTCAATGAGTTCTAAAGTTTGAGATAGGTATAATTAATGCTTTAGTGTCTATCAATCCTTGCTCTAGAAGATAACTGCAAATCTGCTTTTATATTGACACAATATAACTTAGGAAGTGAGGTTAGTTTCTTTGATATTATAGATATATCCAACTCGCCCGAGTATGCTGTTTTTAAGGAACTAGAAGTGTCAAATGGTGTTGATTTGAAAGAAGTATTATTTTCCAAAGTTTATTATCACGAACTAGGACACGCTTATTTAAGATACGGAAGCAAACAGTATTGGGAAGGTGAGACTAAAGATAAGACTTTCGAAATGGTAGAAGAATCCTACTGTAATGCTGTAGCTTTTGAGAGGTTTAGGGAATCCTCGGAGTTATCAATAGTTTCTTTTTTCATTTCGCAACAACCACTGGAATACAGGGGCTATACTGTTTTCGTATATAATAAGAGTTTTGATTGGATGTCTGTTTTAGATCCAGAAATTTTTAGAAGACTCTTTCCAGAAATATATAGAAGACCCTTTTGGGATTTGGAAGATGTAATTTACTACTACAGACGATATGGCATATATCCCCTCCTTACATATGACCTTATAAGAGGGTTCAGAAAAATTTGGAACGATAGATACTCAGAGGATTTTTTAAGAGACTTGAGAAGAGAGATACTGAGAGAGGTCATTATGTCTTCGGTTCTATAAGGTCTGTAAAACAGAGAATACAGAGAACTCTTTCAGTTAGTTTAGATGATATCAACTATTTTTATATCTTGGGAGCTAAGAAGTAGGTAAGAAGAAAAGAAGCTAGGGCAAGGATACTTGAAATAACATGTATTACAGTAAGCGCTTTGCGGTATATTCCTCTCACCTTTATTTTTCTAAGTTTTCTAAATACTACAATCAGAATACCAGAGATTGTTGAAACCAGTAGTAGTGCTAGGGTTATATCTGCGAGTATGTAGTGAAGGGCGAAGTAGTTTATCATTATCATATTACTTCTTTCTTGGTAATTTACCAATTGGTATTATATACAATGGTTTTTGGTTTTTTGGTAAGTTTAGGATAGATTGGACTTGATCGTCAAAGAAAGCACCAACCATTACCATACCAAGTCCTAAGG
>JAOAHF010000025.1 GCA_026415355.1 Brevinematales bacterium | reverse complement strand
GAGATAAACTGGCCTGGATCTATGAGTGATAATGGATCAAAGTTGTATAATGACAAATTCATTGAACTTAAAAACAGAACAAGTAGAAGAATAAATATATCAGGATGGTATATTCTTGGAACTACTTACAAATCTTGGAGGATAAAAATGTTTATATTTCCCGAGGGTAGTTATATTGAGCCGAATGGATATATAGTTGTATTCAAGAGCACTAACAATGCTTTCTATTATACAAATGCTGTTATTGACAATTTTCTCTATCTTCACCATAACCAAGATCAGAATTATGTATATCTGGTTTTGAAGGATAAGTATGGTAATGTGATAGATGTTGCTGGAGACCCATATTCACCACCTTTTGCTGGATATAGTTTTTCTTCGTTTGCTTCAATGAGGAGAGTAGGTACTGATGGAACTCTACCTTCATCTTGGGCTACCACGACTGAAAATAACTCATTCGTTAGGAGTGGTTATAAAACTAAGACCTTCGCAACGCCGGGAACAGATTAGGCTAATCTTTTATATATTTGAAGGATATTGTGTTTTCTTACGACTTTCTAAACACAAAAAACATGCCAGTACTTATAAAAAATCCGCTTATATACGCGAAAAGAAATTCTTTTGATAGTATTCTTTTTAGATTTCTTGATAGATCTTTCTCTTGTTGACTTTTCTTGAACTTGGATACAAGTGTATTATAAGAATATCTGAAAAAATAATTAGCGTCATTTATTAGTTCCCTGAAGCCCCTTTTGAATTTTCTAATCTGTATTAGCTCAAAATTGTGAGTTTTGAAGAGATTTATTAAAGATGTTCTAGAAAACCAAATGAAGTGATGAGGAGGGAAGTCAAAATCTAGTCTTGTTAGATCAGCTAAAAATCTATTTCTGTCTGGTGTGCTTCCGATAATAATACCTCCATCCTTAAGTAACTCTCTTACTTGACTCAGAAACTTTTTCAAATCAGTTAAATGCTCAATAACTTCAAAGAAGGTTATAACATCAAATTTCAAACCTTCAGATTTTGCGTATTCAAAGAAGTCATCAAACGAAGATACCATTACATTTTCTATCTTGAAAATATCTTTTGCTACTGTTATAGCTCTTTTATCCAAGTCCGTGCCATATACATCAAATCCTATCTTTTTTGCTTCTCTAAGAAACGTACCAGTTCCACATCCTATTTCTAGCAGTTTGTTGCCTGATAGGTAATCCTTTGATTTTTTAAAATGTTTCAAACCAAGTCTATGATAGGGATAGGAGGGGGCTTTTACTATGTAAGCCCTTGTTGCATATCCTAAGTTGAGTAGGTCAGTGCTGTATATCTCCTCAATAAATTCCAATGGATACCAGAATCCCAGATCACATTTTTCACAGATGTATAGTTTATAAGTCTTATTAATTCCTCCTGAGTGATATTCTCTGTGAAAGTTTTCTTCGTTTATTAGATTTTGACAGGATGGACAGACTACCATATTTTACTCCTATGACAACCGGATATAGTAAATTATGTAGCATAATTTTTGCAAATAGGATTAGGATTGTTACAGAAGGTATAGAATTTTATTAGGTATTGTTGTTTATGTTAGTCCAATTTAGTAGTTAATCTGGGGGATGCTAAAGATTTTGATTGAAATTGTTTTATATCATTACCTATAATAGACTTATGCCTAAAGGTGGATGGATTGCAATAGGTATAATAGTATTGTGTCTTTTTACATTTTTTATTGGTTATCAGTTAGGACTTGTTAATACTCCTCAGAAGGCTATTAAAGATAGGGCTACTGAATTGGTTGAGAAGAATAAGAGAAATGAAGCGATAAAAGTATTAGAACTTGGTAGACGTGAGTTGCAACTAGTTATCGATGCCGTTGAATTGGATGTTTATAGGGCACAGATATATAAAAATCTTGCTAGACAGTATTTTATGAGAGATATGTGGTCTTTGGCTATTGAGAATGCTCAGAAGGCCCTTGAGTTTTTACCTACTGATTCTAATCTTTATTTTATCATAGGTGTTTCAATTTTTCAGCTTTCTAAGGTACTTGAGGATAAGAGTAAGTTAGATGATTATATCAGAAGAGCAGAAATAAACCTTGAGAAGGCGGTAAAGATAAATCCTGATTATTTTGATGCTAGATATTCTCTTGCTTTGGTTAAGATTGATTTGGGAGATTATAAGTCTGCTTTGGAGCATCTTAACCATATTCTTATGCTTGAACCAAAAGATGTACCTTCTCTTTTTGCTAGGGCTAGAGTATATTACGAGTTAGGTGAGTTGCTCAAATCTAGAGATGATTACTCAAAACTTCTTGAAATATTGTTACCTAATGATCCTAGGAGGAAGAAGGTTCTACAAAACATACAGATAATTGATAGCCAGATGTAATAAAATCTGTTTAGAGTAATAGGAGGTAAGGTAAACAACCTTACCTCATGATGTATAATTTATGCTTGTCCTTTTAATTCTTTCATTATGTCTGGTGCTTTACCAGCACTGAATAAGACTTTTTCGTTTTTGTATGAGTATAGTTTTATCATTTCTTCTCTTGCTGGACCTAGATATTTTCTTGGATCAAACTCTGAGGGGTTTTCTGTGAATACTTTTCTTATCATTGCTGTCATAACAAGTCTAGCATCCGAGTCTACATTAACTTTACATACTGCTGATTGTACAGCTTTTTGTATTTGATCTTCTCTTACTCCTGCAGTGTCTTCCATTTTACCACCGTATTTGTTTATAAGTTCAACATACTGTTTTGGTACTGATGAAGCACCATGCAAGACAATAGGGAATCCTGGTATTTTTTCTTTTATCTTCTCTAGTATATCTAATCTGAGAGGTGGTACTTCCTCACCAGGTTTGACTTTGAATTTATAAGCTCCATGGCTTGTTCCTATTGATATTGCTAATGAATCTACACCTGTTTTTTCAACGAAGTCTGCTGCTTGGTCTGGGTCTGTATATATTGATTTTTCAGCTGAAACATGTTCTTCTATTCCTGCTAATATTCCCAGTTCTCCTTCTACCGTAACATCAAATTGATGGGCGTAATCAACAACTTTTTTTGTTAATGCTACATTCTCTTCGTAGGGTAGATGAGATCCATCTATCATAACTGATGAAAACCCGTTGTCTATACAATCTTTGGCAAGCTCAAATGAATCACCATGATCAAGATGTAACGCTATTGGAATTTCACCAAGCCCGTTTTTGGCTGCTAATTCTTTTGCAAATTCTACTGCTCCTTTTGCTAGATATCGTAAGAGTGTTTGGTTTGCATATTGTCTTGCTCCTTTTGAAACTTGGAGTATTACGGGTGACTGTGTTAATACACACGCTGTTAATATTGCTTGCAATTGTTCCATGTTATTGAAGTTGTATGCTGGAACTGCGAACCCCTTTTGGTATGCGTGTTTAAACATAACTCTTGTATTGTAAAAACCTAACTCTGTATAATGAACGGCCATAAAAACCTCCTTTTTGTATAGAAATAATAATGGATACTAACTTTGTAAATCAATATCTTGAGTTTTTGAACTTTACATTATCTATTAGTTTAGTAATAATTTATAAAACCGGAAGGTATGTTTCTATGAGAAGTGTGATGATATTTGTGTTTGCTACTTTAGCAAATCTTCTTGTAGGGTGTGTAGCTTTGGTTGTTCCATCACCGTCGCAGCTATATCACAAAGATAACGTTTATGTTGGTGCTTCAATAGGGTACGGAAATATTCTACAGGCAGAATTCAGTACTTGGGTTTATAAACAACCTGATATTGATATTGGATTGTCAGTGTGTAGATTTGAAGAGAGAAGCTATAATTCACTTTCATTTGATCCTTATGTAAGATACTGGATAAAATCTGGAGATACTCCTTTCTTGAACGTGGGAGGCTCAATACTTATAACAACTGCTAGTTTTGTTTCAACTAGTAGTAACGTTTTTGTAGTTGGCCCTTCAATTTTCGCGAGTTTAGGTTATTTTGGTGAGATTTTTTCTGTATCACTAACTCCAACGGTTTCAAGTGGATTTTCTCGATATTCTGGTAATAGTGGGTACTATCTGTTTTGTTCATTAAGTTTACAAATGAACCTCATGCCTGTAAGGAATGTGGGATTGGGAGTTGAAATAAATCCCGGTTTAGGAGCAGGAACTGGATTTGGATTATTGCCTGCGCCTTTGAGAGTACTCTTGAATATTACTTTCTAATATTGTTTGTATATAATACAATTAGTCGGTTTTGGGTTTGAAAAATTTGTCTGTTAAAAATTTTTGTATTTTGAGGTGTGTTGATATATAATTTAAGGCTATTATGAAGATAAAAGACATTTTGTTAAGTAGAGATCACGTTATTTCATTTGAGTTTTTCCCACCTAAAGATGAAAAGGTATTTGATAATTTTATCAATTCATTTGATTTTTATAGCAACCTTCATCCTGATTTTGTTTCTATAACTTATGGTGCAGGTGGCTCAACGAAATCTCAGACATATGAACTTGTGAAGTTTGTCAAGGAAAATTATAAAATACCTGTTATGCCACATTTGACGTCTTTAACTCATTCTAAAGAAGAGATATATAACATCTTATCTTCTTACAAGAAGATTGGAATTGCAAATATTCTTGCTTTGAGAGGAGATGTTCCTAAAGATGCTATTGGTTTTGATATATCTTGTGTTTATTTCAAAAACGCTTTGATTCTTGTTGAATTCATAAGAAAAAATTTTGGAGATGAATTTGGGATATGTGTTAGTGCTTATCCTGAAGGTTATCCTGATTACAAGAACATACCTTTAGAAGTTGATTATCTTAAATCGAAGTTTGAAAGTGGTGGAGATTTTGCTATAACTCAGATGTTTTTTGATAATAAGTTTTTCTATGATTTTATGGAAGTTTGTCGCAAGAAAAGTATAAAAAATGAGATTATTCCCGGAATAATGCCCATAACAAATTTTAGACAGATTTCATCTTTTGCTACAAAAGTTGGTACTTCTATACCTAAGCACATTGTGGATAGTTTTTCTAAATATCTTGATGATGCGGAATCATCTGAGAAGTTGGGTATAGAGATAGCATTAGAGCAAATATATGATCTTTTTGATAATGGTTTTAAGAAAGTTCATATATATACTCTAAACAGAAGATCAGTAATTCAAAGTATGGTACTGGCATTAAAAACAAGGATGTCACTTTTAGAATCTAAATCCTATTCCAACTAGTATTATATTGTCAAGGTGTTTTTCAATGTCAATGGGTGCTGAAAGATTTTTGTAGTACCCAAGTTTAACTACCACAGTTTCGTATATTCTACTCCATATTCCGCTTCCTACAAGAAATATATTTATGTATTTTGATTTTTCTGATATGGGTAGGTAGTAAGTGATCTCAGAAAAACTTTTTAAAGTGAAATTTTGGGAGTACAACATAAATATTTCGAAAGTTGAACCTAATACAAAATGATCATTTTCAGTATTGAAAGCTAAGGGAGGTTCTATTTTTGATGATACTGATGTGAAACAAAAGTATCCTGACAGTCCAAATACTGTTCCTATTAATGAAAATGCAGTTCCTATTTCTATGTCTGCATAACCTGATGACAAAGGATAGTATATTCCCTTTTGTATACCTATATTCCTGTATCCGTCTTCTTTCTTAATACCTGTTGCAAGCGATATATTCAAGACTGTAACACCCTGAAGTAAAAAGTTATCAACTAAACTAAATATCTCATTCACCATAAGGAATTTTGAAAATAAAGATATATCACCAATGATACCACTGTCAGTTGTTTCAACTATTTTAAAGTATGGTATTTCGAAACCTACTTCAATACTGTTGTTAGGAGTAAATGTACCTTTTAGACTAAAACATAGAGTGTTATATATTGATTTTTCTTGACCATATCTCTGGATATTTTTTGCTTCTAGAGAAGTAGTAAATTTTTCTTTGAGCGTTATTATAGCATTCTCATTTTTAAGAAATACAGGTACACTATAAGCAGTTACTGTGATCAGTATATTGATGATTGTATAAAAATATTTTTTCATACATGCTTATTTTCTTGTTGTGATGATGTTTTTATCAAATTAGTTTATCTTTTTAGTTTCTGGAATGTAGTTTAGTTTTCGGATGAGAGGAAAATATAGATTTTTTAGCTTCCTTTATTGGAAAAGTATTGGAAAAACTTTAGTTTTGGTGATGTCAATAATCTTCCTTAATAGTTGTGATATTAAAATATGCTGTGTTTTAAACCATTTTGATTGTTGTTGTGTTAGTTTCTTGAAGATGAATTATTATATGGGTTATCATAAATATGACTCTTTTTGTTCTTTTTGGGGGTATACATGAGGGTCAGGATAAGTTTTGCGTTGAAGAGTGCTTTTGTGATATCTTTGATAGTTT
>JAOAHF010000024.1 GCA_026415355.1 Brevinematales bacterium | reverse complement strand
ATATGGTATACTAAATCTAACAGGTATAGACCCTAAATTCATTAGTGTGGCTGATGTTGACATAGAAGTAGATTACAGTAATAAGTCAGAAATAGGTAGTGATAGGATTGTAGATGCTTATGCGAGTAAAGTCCTATACGGTGATAACTGTATAGTTGTGGATACAGGAACTGCTACTACCATCGATGTAGTACACAATGGTAAGTATATAGGCGGAGTTATAATGCCAGGTATTCAAACTTCTCTCTATGCTATATTTCAAAAGGCATCTAAAATACCAAAAATATCCTTGGACACTCCTAAAAAAGTTATAGGTAAGACAACTGAAGAATGCTTACGCAGTGGTATAATCATAGGTTTAGCAAAAGGGATAGAAGGAGTTATAGAAGAGATATTCAAGGAAATTGGACATACCAACTTCCAAATAATCTTTACAGGGGGGCTTTCAGATAAGATATTTGAAATTGTAAAATTTAATAACAAAAACATCGATAAAGATCTTATGCTAAAAGGCTTAAAACTAATAGCCGTCAAAAAAGTGTAACAAGATTCCCCAACTTCCAAGATTTTGGAATATTGTTGTCAATTCAATACTAGATGTAATCTTACTACTTTTGCGAAGAAAACTTACAAGGCAGTTTTTAAATAACCATATTCAAAATACAACCTACTTAAAATTTGGGTTTGTAAAATAATCTAGTTGGTTATTAGAAGACAGTAGGTGTATTTAGTTTGTGTTAACCACTGGTTTGAGTTCGGTTAATACGTTTGAAAATACATCATTCTTTTCTGGTTTCTTACCCAATATTCTTTCAATGTCTTCTGATGAAAGTGTTTCTTTTTGTAGTAACTCTTTTGCTAGTTCTTTTAGTTTGTCTATGTTTTGTTTTAGTAAGTTAATAGTTTCTGTATAGCAGTTGTTTACTATTGATTTTATTTCGCTATCGATTACTTCAGCTATTCTATCACTATAAGTTTTTTTCACAACTATATCTTTACCCAAAAACACAGGGCCTTCTTTTTCTCCGTACTGTATTGGACCTAGTAAATCACTCATACCCCATTCACAAACCATAGCTCTTGCTATTTTTGTTGCTTTTTCTATATCATTTTGGGCTCCATTTGATATAAATTTAGGGCCAAACGTAATTTCTTCAGCAGCTCTACCTCCTAGTATGCCCATTATCATTTGCAATAACATTTCTTTATTGTAGAGTTTTCTGTCGTTTATTGGTAATTGTTGAGTAACACCTAATGCTCTACCTCTTGGTATAATTGAGACTTTGTATATAGGATCAGCGTAAGGTAAAAGATGTGCGACTACTGCATGTCCTGCTTCGTGAAATGCGGTTATTGTTTTCTCTTCTGGAGTTATAATGTATACCTTCTTTTCAGGTCCCATTAGTACTTTATCCCTTGCCTTTTCAAAATGTTTCATACAAACTTTCTCTGAATTTTCTCTTGCTGCGATGAGTGCTGCTTCGTTTACCAAGTTTTCAAGATCAGCACCGGTAAAACCTGGTGTACTTTTAGCTATTACAGATATATCAACATCATCACCAACTTGGATTTTCTTAATGTGTACTTTGAGGATTTCTTCTCTTGCTTTTATATCGGGTATGTCAACAACGATCTGTCTATCGAATCTACCAGGCCTAAGTAATGCAGGATCAAGAATATCTGGTCTATTAGTTGCAGCAATTACTATTATTCCTTCTTGAGAGTCAAATCCATCCATTTCAGCTAATAATTGATTTAGAGTTTGTTCTCTTTCATCATGTCCTCCACCAAGTCCTGCACCTCTAAATCTACCAACAGCATCTATTTCGTCTATAAACACAATGCAAGGAGCATTCTTACGTGCTTGATCAAATAGATCTCTTACTCTACTTGCACCGACTCCAACAAACATTTCGACAAATTCAGAACCACTCATGCTCAAAAAAGGTACCCCAGCTTCACCAGCTATTGCCTTAGCTAGTAATGTCTTACCGGTTCCTGGAGGTCCTACAAATAATATACCTTTGGGTATTCTTGCACCAATCTTTATGTACTTCTTTGGATCCTTAAGAAAATCGACTATTTCCATTACTTCTTCTTTAACTTCTTCAATACCTGCTACATCTTTGAAGGTAACTTTTTTGGGAGGATCTTTATAAATCCTTGCTCTACTTCTTGTGAAATTGAAAATTCTTGTGTTGTCAGGATTATTCCCAACCTGTCTCCCAAAAAACCAACTTAGTAACAAAAGACCACCTATTAAAATACCTACAAAAAGAAGTATATTTATTAAGTCCGACATTCCAGTTGTATCCCTGCCGTAAACGTCGACTCCATTCTCTGTAAGGAAATCTAAAAACTTTGAATCTGCAAAATGTGGAAGTAGAACCTTAAACGAAAAAACACCGCCTTTATCTTTTGATAAGGCTTCACCATAAATTATTCTACCATTTTCTATGGTTACTTTAATAACCTGCTTATTTTTCACCATCTTTGTAAATTCAGTATAGCTTATTTCTGGAGTAAATCTTACATTACCTATAGGAGATGCTAAGTATATTATTAGCCCTCCAATTACAAGTATTATAAGTATACTCCATAAGCTAGACCTATCATTGTTTGGCTGTAGATTGTTGGATGGTTTATTATTCTGTATTTTCACTTTATGTCCTCCACTAACCATTAAAATTTACAAAATGGTTATCTTTTTTGTCAAATTCTAGAAACTTAAAGAAAGAATTTGAAATTTTCTTTAACTTATCCTAAAATCGTTAATGTATGTTTAAAGAAGTAATATTCCTAGTTTTTTCAGTGATATTATTTATTATATTTGGAGTTATAATATCTCTGACCAACATTGACTATACCATTGCTACTTATTATGATCCGGTTAAAGAAAAGAAGCCTAAAATCAACAAAACTATTTCCAAAGACGATAATTTATTCATGAATAGTATCAGAATTGAAGTTTTTGATGATAGTACAAGAAAAACCGTATATGTAGATAAAAACACCACAGAGCTTGAAGTATTTGCTATTATGGGTGGTAAAGTACATCAAAATTTCTTGACAATTACTAACTTATTAAAAATAATTACTAACAGAGGTGCCAAAATAGAATTGAGGTGATTTTATGGTGAACGATAAGAACATGGAGGATATCAATAGTATGGAAGATATCATAGAGGTAGAACAAATAGATGTTGATATTGATAAAAACTATGATATTAGCCTTGACATTAGCTCGCTGCCTGAAATAGAAACAGAGGGTAAAAGCATTAATATTGATCAGACAATAGACATAAGCAATACTCTTGAAAAAATTGAAGATACTGAAGTTATTGAAAGTACTTGTGATTCGGAAATTGGTAGTTTTGAAGAAGAAAATACTATTTCAATATCAAACGAAGAACTAGATAATATACTTGAAGGTGCTAGTATAAAAGAAGAGGAAATAGAAGATATTGGTATAAATATTGAGGGAAATGAAATATCCTCAATTGATCAAGTTCAGGAAGGTATTTTTACCAAAGTTGAGAAAATTGACGAAGTACCTATATCAGATGAAGCGTTTAAGAATGCATCGGAATCAATATCACTTGAAAGTGAAATTGTATCTCAAAAAGCAACTTCCGATAAATCAGATATCATAGTTATGTCGACTGAAGATTACAATAGGATTGTAGAACAAGAACAAGTAGTACCGATAGTAGATAAACCATCTGAAGAAATCATAGATATTGATGAATCTATATCATCGGATCTAGGTTTAGAATCAATATCTCCTGAAGAAGTTGGTGTATCTACGGAATTAACATCTAAGGAGTCACAATTAAATGATCTTGAGTATGATGAATTGCAGATAGAAGAGCTAGATAACTCCATGTACCAAGAAACGAAAAGTACATTTCCAGAAGACCTTGGAATAGTAGATACCCCTGTTGATATAACGGCAACTAAAGAAATTGATCTTGATGTACTTAGTGCTGAAACTAGGGAACCTGAGAAAAGTAGTATTGATACTACAGATGTTGGTGAAATTGAATTGAAAACAGAAGATATTCAAATAGTCGATTTTGAGGAGGTATCAGAACCTATATCTTCTGATCAAAAATACGATAAATCAACAGAATATACAGGTACTCAAGAAATAGGAGATCTATCAATATCATCTTTTGAGGACATTTCTTTAGAATCTACTGAGTTAATTCAAGAAATTACTACGCCAATCGAATCTGAAAAGCTTATAGAAGAATCTATCTCAAAACCATCAGTGTTAGAGACTTTCGAAGTGATAGACGATATAAGTTTAGATGTTAGTGAAACAAGTAAAGAATTTTCAGTTATGCCTGATGAAGTTGGATTTGAAGAAATAAAGGTTGGATTAGAAGAAGCAAAAGAAGAGATTTTAGGAATAGGATTTGAAAGGACGTCAGAAGTAGGTATAACCGAAGAAGCAAAAGAAATTGAGCGAAGTATAGAAGACATAGAAAAGCTACAATCTCAAACGTTAGAAACTAAAGAAATTTCAAGAGAAACCTTAACCTCTTACGAAGAAAAAGTATCAAAGATAGAATCATCTATTGAGTCGTTGTCTGAAGAAGAGAAAGATGATATTAGAAAAGTTTTACAATACCTTGATAAACTTCTTGAAAATCTACCAGAAGATAAAATAAAGGAGTTTGCTTCCTCTGAGTATTATGATCTGTACATGCGTATATTTGATAAGCTTAAGATTAAGTAGGATAGGGGATAAAAATGGGACTTCTCGAAAAGGCTAAGTCTTACAGAGAAAAGCTAATACTCGATAGTTTAAGTGGTAACAACAATTTATTCAGTATAAAACCTATAACTATTGAAGATCTTAGAATAATCAAAGAATATTACGAGAGAAATCTATCTCCAAGTAAGTTCGGGTTATTGAGTTTGCTTGTAAAGGTTGCAGAAGATGTAAAATATTTCTCTTCTGTTGAAAGTATAGTATCATCACTATATACGGTAGTTTCAAGAGTTGGTGGTGATGTTGAAGGAATAGGGTATTTATCAGATAAATTTGATTCCATATACGGAGATATAGATGAAAAAGAGATACCTACTTTCTTTGGAACAGGGTACTACATAGTACAAAATGGTAATACTTACATCAAAGTTTCGGGAGAAATGAGTACTTTCTTAGTAGCAAAATGCAGAGGTGAAATTAAACTTGATGATGATGCAGATATGGTACTGAAGAAGTGTATTGATGTTTTATCTGTTGCTCTTAGGTTGGTCCAATTTAAGGGAATTGATATTAAAAATTTCTATGGTTTTAGAAATTCATTTGCACTTAGTGAAATACAAAAATTATCAAAGCAAGAAGTTTTGGATGATAATAAAATGTTTATGCTTCTTTACTATACGAAAGAACTTTTTGGATTGAACTTCATAATACTATTTAACAACAACTTGAAACCTATTCTATCAATTGGATTTCCTATGGACATCCTGGAAAATATAAAGATAACATCAGATATGATGAACAAAAACATAAATAACATGGAAGTTATCGATCTTGAGCTGTCAAAGCTTTTTAGTTATGGTAGCTATAATATTGCTTTTACTAAGATAAAAGGTAAAACAATATGTATGGGAGCTAATTACGATTTATCTCTTGTATTAAAGTACATAGAGAGCTTGTAGATTATCTCTTCTTACCATGTCCCATGAAGGGGTTGTTCTTTATGTCCTTAATTGTGTTAGCGAAATTATCTCTATTGCTTTGAGAAAAAACCATTGAAGCCACACCTATGCCAAACCCTGCAATAACCACTAGAATAACTATCAATGAAATTATCTTTTTTTTGTTCATGCGTAAAATTTAACGTATAATCTTTTAATTTTCAACATCAACCATTCTTGACATTGGATAATACTTTTATCTTTAAATTTCATCAGGTGAGATATAAAAGTTATAATTATTTCTTGAAAAGAAGGAGAGTATTAGTTATATTAAAATACTCCTTTAGGAGTAGGGTATATGGAAGTTGAAATTGCAAAGGATGTAGGATTCTGTTTTGGTGTTAGAAAGGCTGTTGATAAATTAGATGAAGTACTTAATACTCAAAAAGAGAAGGTTTACGTTACAGGTGATTTGATACATAATAAAGATTTCTTAAAGAAATACGATGGAAAAAATGTAGAATTTAACGAAGATATTTCAAGCTATAATGAACGAGGTTTAGTGGTTATAAGAGCACACGGAATATCTGATTCTGAAAGAGAGAAACTAAAAAATAATCCCAATTTGGTTGAGATTATAGATGCAAGTTGTCCTTATGTATTGAGAGTACATTATCTTACAAAAAAGATGGTGAAGGAAGGATATCATATAGTTATAATTGGTGAATCATCACATCCTGAAACTAGAGGATACTATCTGAACGTTAAGGATAATGCTACAGTAGTATATTCAAAAGAAGAAATAAACAATATACCGAGAGTTAAGAAGATTGCAGTCTTCCCTCAAACAACTATGAACTATCAAAAATTCAAGAGTATTGTTAGCGAACTAGTTACCGAATTTGGCGAAGTTAGAGTTTTTATGACGATATGTCCCCCTGTATACAATAGACAGAAATCAGTTGAAGAACTTTCAAAAGAATGCGATCTAATGGTAGTTCTTGGAGGATACAATAGCTCAAATACTAAAAAGTTAAGAGATTTGTGTGCAAGGTATACAGAAGCTATACACATTGAGAATATAAGTCAACTAGATACTTCAATTTTAAAAGGAAAGAAAAAAGTTGGTATAGCAGCAGGAACGTCGACACCAGATTGGATAATAAATGAAGCCTATCAATTCTTAAAGAACTATAATCCTGAGTGATTTTAATGTCCTATTCGCCAAAGAAAAAGTTGTTTATAAAATCTTTGATCTTCTTAAGGAAATCAACTCTGTTTTGATTTGAGTTTTGGAGTATAACATTTCCCTTCAAGAGAGGGTAATATATAAGACCAACTGCCTTTGAAAATGTTGGATTTTTAACAGCATCCGCTACACCACCTATGTTTTCAATATATCCAACTCTGCAAGGAAGATCAAAAACATTCTCTGCAGTTTCTTCAATACCAGGTATAAGAGAACTTCCACCTGTTAGAACAACTCCAGCAGTAGCAATATCATACATTCCACTATTTTCTAAGAGTTTTTTGATTTCAGAGAATATCTCTTCCACCCTTGCTTCTACAACCTTTGCTAAATCTATTCTCTTTATTGTTTTAATCCGCTTGTTTATCATTTGAACTTCTATTGTTTCGTTTTCATCGACTTGTAGGGGAGATGAGTGTCCATAGAGTTTTTTTATCTTCTCACTTTGCTGAAGAGTAGTTTTAAAAATAGTCGATATATCACTAGTTATATCAATACCACCTAAAGGTATTGAACCATTGAACCAAACATTTCCATTGTAGTAGCCTACAACTTCTGTTGTGCCACCACCAATGTCAATCAGAACAACACCTAGATCTTTCTCTTCTTCAGTTAGTATAATCTCACTTTCAGCTATAGACCCTAGTATAAAGTCATTTATACCGAGATTTGTTTTTGAGACTGCTTTTATAAGATTTTGTAATTGTGTTACATTTGCATTTATTATCCTTAAAGATACCTCAAGTCTTGTACCATTCATACCTAATGGGTTTTTAATACCATCTTGATTATCAACAGAATATTGCTGTGGTATAACATGTATTACTTCTTTGTTCATTGGTACTACTCTTTCCGTAGCAGAATTTATTGCCCTTTTTACCTCAACTTCCGTTATTTCCCTATCTCTATTATTTACGGCAACTACTGATTTAGTATTAATTCCCTCACAATATATTCCAGATAAACCTACATACAAACTATCTATTTGTATTCCTGCCATTATTTCAGCATCTTCAACTGCTTTCATTATGCTGTTGGATGCTTCCTGAATATTTACTATAGTACCTCTTTTCACACCTTCAGACAAAACTTGTCCAGCTCCAAGAATTCTCACATCGTCTTTAGATATTACCTCAGCTATCACACAAGCAGTTTTATAACTACCTACATCAACAGATGCTATTATGTTACTATTTTGGTTTTTAGATGGCATTTCAAATCTACAAAGGTATTTTAAATATACTTTCCTATTCTATTCAACAAGGTTAACCAAAGTAAAAGGAATCCTGTTAATTTTACCATAATAAAAAGCTGTTAAAAACTTACTATCAAACCGATATGTTGTTATTAGAATGAATTAATAACAATCACAAAAAATTGTTATTTACTTACTACCAAGAAGGCTGAGCTATTGAGTTTTTTTGCTTTTTCTAGAATCTTCATAGCATCTTCGTAACT
>JAOAHF010000023.1 GCA_026415355.1 Brevinematales bacterium | reverse complement strand
CCAAATGGGAGAAGAACTCGCTAAATTCAAAGTCAGTGAAATAAAATTCTCAAAAGGTATAACCTTGGTAGAGTAGTAAAACCAAAAACACTAGCGGAGTAATAATATGTTAGCAAAAAGAATAATACCCTGCTTAGATATTGACAAAGGAAGAGTCGTAAAAGGTGTAAAGTTTGCTAAAATAATTGATGCAGGAGATCCTGTTGAAAATGCAATAGTATACAACAATAACGGCGCTGACGAAATAGTATTTCTAGACATAACCGCCTCTTATGAAGAAAGACATACTCTAGTTGAAGTTGCAAGAAAAGTAGCAGACAATATCTCAATACCTTTCACTATAGGTGGAGGGATTAGAACTATTGAGGACATCAGAGAGATGTTACTCGCAGGAGCAGATAAAGTTTCAATCAATACATCCGCAGTAAAAAATCCCAGACTAATATCAGAAGGTGCAGAAAAGTTTGGTTCTCAATGTATAGTAGTTGCTATTGATACAAAAAAAGTCAATGGAAGACATAAAGTATTTATAAAAGGAGGTAGAGAAGAAACTAGTCTTGAAACAATAGAATGGGCTATAGAAGTTGAAAAATTAGGAGCAGGAGAAATATTACTTACCAGCATAGATGCTGATGGTACAAAAGATGGTTATGATATTGAAATACTGAAAGAAGTATCAAAAAACGTAAAAATACCAGTAATAGCATCAGGGGGAGCAGGTAAAAAAGAGCACTTTCTAGAAGTTTTTACAAAGACAACTTGTACTGCAGCATTAGCAGCATCCGTATTCCATTTCAGAGAGATCGATATACAGGATCTAAAAGAATACCTACATTCAAATGGAGTACATGTGAGATTAAAATAATATCAATCTCTCTAGCAAATAGCCATCTCAATCTACTATTCTTCCAATAGATCACCACTTTTGTGAATATAATATATCTTTTTAGAATTCTCTATACTTAATACATAAAGAACTGACTCTGAAGACATAGCGAGTACTTCTTCCGAAGTCGTAAATATTATTTTCGATTTACCTTTAAACTCTTCTATAACTTCTAAAAGTCTTGCCCTATAGTAACTGTCAAGTAAAGCAAACGGTTCATCTAAAAGTACTAATCTAGGATTGTTTAAAAATGCTCTAGATAAAGAAACTAGTTTAGCTTCGGTAGGACTAAGCTCAAAAGACATTTCATATTTTATATTCTTAATCCCAAACAGATCCAATGCTTTATCAACTTCATAATCTATTTCTCTTTTAGATAGAGAAGTATTGTAAAGAAGAGGTAACGTCAAGTTGCTGTATACATCAGCATTACTTATCAAAAAAGTATCCTGAAAGTGTATAGAAACTCTTGAATGTAACTTAATGAGTGTTGACTTTGTAGCATTAGACAAATCAATATCCAAAACAACAATTCTTCCTCTAGTTGGTTTAAGAATACCTTTGATTAGTTTTAGCAAAGTACTTTTACCTTTACCAGGGTCAGACACTATACAAGTTATACCGTAATCTTCAAAACTCAGACTTAAGTCCTCAAATATATATTTTCTGTTTGCATAAGAAAAATAAACTCCCTCAAACACTACAGAACTCATTCTTCTTCCTCAAAATCATCATCATCTGAATCATAGCTTGAAACTGAAGAAGGTAGATTTTGATAAGAAAAATCTGCGCTAGATAAATTTTCAAACTTACTTGTTTCTTTTATAAACATAAGCTCAACAGTTCCAACAGGCCCATTTCTTTGCTTTGCTATTATTACTTCAACCAAATTTTTCTTATCAGTTGAAGGATTGTAGTACTCATCCCTGTACAAAAAAGCAACGATATCTGCATCCTGCTCGATGTTACCACTCTCTCTCAAGTCTGAAAGTATAGGTCTCTTATCAATTCTTTTCTCAACACTTCTTGACAACTGAGATAATACTATAACAGGCACATTTAATTCTTTCGCTAATGCCTTCAGACTTCGAGATACAAAACCTATTTCTTCATTCCTACTTCTTATTACAGATACACCTTTTGGAACTTCTATTGACTGTAAATAATCAATAACTATCGCATCCACACCTTTTTCCTTTGCAAATATCTTCCTCGACTTAGATTTTATATCAACTATAGAAGCAGAAGGTGTATCATCAATTATTATATCCAAAGATGACAACCTTATAGCAGCTTCAAGTAAAGCTTCCCAATCAGACTCTTTTATTCTACCTTCTCTCAAGTCCTTCTGATTAATTTTTGATTCACTTGACAATAACCTTTGAACAAGCTGTTCTTTTGTCATTTCAAGCGAAAACATAAGAACTCTTCTTGGAGGTATTCCTCTTTCAGGATCACCTTTAGCCATATTAAGACATAGGTTTAGAGCAAAAGCAGTTTTTCCCATACCTGGTCTTCCAGCTATCACTATCAAGTCACCTCTTTGAAAACCACCAGTCATATCATCAATAGCCTTATATCCTGAAGGAATACCAGTATACAACGTTTTTTCTTTAACAAGTCTCTGTATTCCCTTTAGCGTCTCAACAACTATGTCTCTTAACTTATAGTAGTCATAATGCCTTCTTACATCTATGGCTTCCAAAAGTTTTCTTTCTGTCATCTCAACTACTTCATTTATATCAACATTCTCCTTCATAGCAATGTCTATAATCTCGTAAGAAACCCTTATTATAGACCTCAAAACATACTTCTCATATATTATACTAGCATAATACTCAATGTTAGTAGTAGCAGGTATTGAATCCAAAAGAGACGACAAATAAGCAATACCTATATCTTCAAGTTTACCCATTTCCTTAAGTTTATTCTGTAGTGTTATAATATCAATAGGGATTTTGTCATCATATAATTCCATTATGGCTCTAAATATATCTTTATGCTTGTCAAGATAAAAGTGATCCTCTTTTAATATATCAATTATCTTCGACATTTTCTCGTTATCAACTATCACAGCACCAAGACAAGCTTTTTCAGCCTCAACGTCATGAGGCATTGATTTCATATTCATCGAAACCCCTAGAAAATTCTAATTGATATCTAAAATCGATTTCTAATCTACTCTAAACAATCACAAATCAAATTGATCCCATATCACACAATCTTTACAAACTCCAAAAAACTTACCATTCATATGTTCAGAAATTATTTTACTCTTTGCAAGTGCTATACTATCAATGCTATCTTTGAACATATTACCAAGTAAAACACTAATAGATGCATCATTAATACATAGAGGCACATCACCATTTGGAAGTACAACTAATGTGGTTGATAACTTGTAGCATGGTATTCTTGTAGGTAGTATAGTATCAACAGACACAAGATCTCTTATCTGAGGTTTTTGTATTATCTTATTATAATCTTTAAAATACTCATAGAATGATGGCAAATCTTTATCATTACTAGTATACCTAACAAATCTTAAATAAATTCTGCTAGGATCTATATCATAAAGTTCTTTCAGATTCTTTAAAACTTTTTCGTAATCAATTTTTTTAATTCTCAAATAATTCTCTTTTACATGAGTAGGTATGTCAACAAACACATTGAAAAAACTACTCTCAAAACCAACAACACCTATAGTCTCTCTGTAAACTTCCTTTAGAATTTCGTTTGAAACACCAAGCGAAGTTGTAAATATGAAAGTAACTTTTTTACCTTTATACTCAAGTATCTTACTAAGTATTCCATCAATATACTTACCATACAAAGGTTCATTAAAAATACCAATACACATTCCAAATGTCTTTGAGTAATCTAAGATTTTTGAAACAATGTAACTAAACTCATCAGGTGACATATCCTTATAAGAATTAACCCACCTAGGTAAATATTCGGAATCAACACCACTAGAAGATACTTCGACATAATAGAAAGAAGGTATCTCAACCAATAAGCTAGGATTACCATTAACAAAATCTCTGAGCTGAGATACAACATTACTCTTCAAGTCTACAAATTCTAAAACCTTTTTTGACAACTCTTGTCCCTTGAAAGACTTTGGATCAAGATACCATCTAAATAATCTTATATCATCCTCCAAAACATCAGTGTAGTAAATAGATTCATCTAACTCGATAGGCAACATAACATCCCTTAAGGGTTTTGAAACTCTTTGATATTTATTTAAAACCTTTCTCAGAAACTCTGTATCCCATACCTCAAACTCCATATAACTCGGTAAATTCGATATAAAAGATATCTCAGCATCCTCAGAATACAACCTCTCAACCAGAGACAAATCTATCAAAGTTGAAGAGTTCCAAGTTATAACAACTTTTCGATTTTCATCCAAGGATTCCAGTAAATCTCTATAGTCAGGTGAAACAAAAACTTTATCAAATGGTATCCTATCAAACAGGGGATTTGAATATTCAACATCTTTTATAACCACAAACTTCATCATACAACGCTAATTATAAGAAAAATTAACCACTCTTTTCACCGATCAAACTCTAGATAGATATACGTTTATTAAGTTATCTCAAAATAGTAATTCCAAGATACCACTTTAAGGCCTAAGAAGTCTGTGCTACTTTCATGTATCTACCTAACTCCCACTTCCACTGAAACCAAAATCAAAATACAAAATCGATATTAACTGAATAAGTAGATTACCAAAAAAACATGATATAGTCACTTATCTTGAAAGATAATAACTGCCATAATTATCATCAAGTTATGGAAGAAAACAAGCTCTACAGCGATAGAGTTTACTCTCTTTTTTTAGTCCAAACTTTAATAACTTCTTCCTCTGTAATCTTACTTTACCTTAAACTTTTCTCAGAAATTACTGATACCACTTTTTTTTATCTCACTTTAGGACTAACTATATCAACAGTACCAGTTCTCAAATTCATTCTTATGTCTATATTTTTCAACATTCTGAAGAACTCAATAAAAATTCAAAACTTGTTCCGTACCATAATTTTAGTGAGTGTACTAATAAATTTAGCTACAGTATCTCTACTTTTTCTTCTCTTAACACTTACAAATGAAATAATAACTAAAAAAACAGATCTAGTAGCAATAATCATAATCCTATCAACTATATTTGAAATAGGAATTACCTTCGCGATGAATCCATTCTTTGTTGACATTATAGGAGTAAGAAAAGAAATATCTAAACAAATACTAATTTCATCTGTAGCATTCACAGCATCATCTCTATCCATAATAATAATAATGGGAGTTTTACCCTATTTCTCATCAATTGAAAAAATAGGTTTTTCGATAGTATCAGGTATCATAATCTTCATTTCACTTAACAAATTCTATAACATAATATACCACGATTTTGATATTATAAGCGACACTATTAAATTAAACATAAACAAAGGTCAAAAAGAAAATATAATATCCGAAGAATTCTATTCAATACATATAAACCTCGAAAAAGTCATAGCAAATCAATACTCGTCATCTACAAGTTTAATAAAAATAATAAGACAATTTCAGAAAAATATTGAAAACATGCAGAAAAACTTATCAGAACTAGTACCTATTTTAGATGAAATACCAAAAAAGGCAAATAAACTCTTAACTATTTTAGAAAATGACATAAACACTATAAAATCAACACTATCTTCTAAAAAACTGATTGAAAATAGTATAGAAAAAATATCCTCTGATTTAAAACTACTAATATCAAACTTATCAAACTTAAAAGAAAGTACAACTAGTACAATTCCATCAGTAAATGTAATATCACTAGAGATATCAGAAAACCTAAAAAATATTGACAGCCTATCAAAAAATATTAACAAAACAATTGAAATGCTAAAATCATCATCAAAAAACGTACCAGAAATACTTGAAAGGTATCTATCCTTCAACAGCATAGTAAGCGAAATTATGAAAACTACAACAAAAATAAACTCACTTAGAATATCATTTGATGTTGAGCTTAAGAAAGTAGAATTTGACAAACAAAATAAAGATAAGTTTATCGTAATATCTCAAAAAATAGACAAACTCTTTCTTGAATTACACTCAACCGTAACATCAATGTACATAGATGAAGAAAAAATTCTAATAGACAAAGACATCAAAACAATGATAAGCGAAATGAATGAGATATCTAAAAGTGTTAAAAAACTCTATTCAATTGTACAGAAACTAAACGAAGATATAAACATTAATCTGCGAATTCTAGAGGAGACTAAATCTTACCCTTCAAGTATAATAGAACAATCTGAGACGATACTAAACTCACTTAACGAAATACAAAATGGAATATACAAAGAAGAAAAAGAATTAAAAGACTCCATAAAATCTATGGAGTACCTAAAACAATACCTTGTAAACATAATAGAAGATTATAACGACTTAAAGAATGAATTAAAAAAACATATCAAATACTTAGAATCAATTGATATAATTCTACCTAAGTTTATAGAGGATATTTACGAGGTTTAGCACCTATTGAGATAATATAGCTGTAATCTACAAATCTTCTCATTGAAACTCCAATTAAACTAGGTGGTATTATAATCTCAAAAGGCCTAGAAACCATAGCTGCTGCAGAAAATTTTGACATCTGTATAATAATACCCCTAAAAGATAATGACAATTTTTTTAATGGTTTTCCTTCCAAATATCTTGGTATATTAAATCCAGCTACATCAGCCATTTGTACAGCAAACTGCGCCAAAGGTATTGGAACTACTTTTTGATTCTCTGGAATGGCAATATCACCTATAGCCCAAACATTATCCAAACTTTTAACTCTAAGGGATTCATCAACTACTATCCTACCTTGAGCTCCTTTCTCAAACTTAATGTTTGATTTATCCTCTATTCTTCTAACTAGACTATTAACTACAACTCCACTACACCACAATATAATATCATATTCAAACTCTCTTCCATCTAGCGTATATACCTTTTTATCATCAATCTTACAAACAAGAGAATTATAGGCTATATCTACATTCTCTCTCAAAAGATAATACTCTACAGTTCTACCAAGACTCGGAGGTAACGATGGTAAACATCTATCTTTGGCTTCCAATATTAGTATGTTAGGTTTTATATTTTTAGTTTTAAGATAATGAGACGTTTCTGAAGCAACTTCAACACCTATAGGTCCAGCTCCGACAATAACAATCCTTGGAGATTTGTTATTTGAAATAAATTCATCTATTTTTCTAACATACTTTTCAAGATCTCTCTCATTCCAAAACATTATAGAATAACTTTTAACACCTTCAATACCAAAATCAGATGGTTCAACACCGAAAGCAAAAACAACCTGATCATATCGTACTTCTCTTCCATCATAAAGTATAATAGCTTTGCAATTTAAATCAACAGCTTCAATATCACCTTTAATAAACTCAAAATTAGAATACCTAGAAAATATATCCCGGTAATAAACTAAAACCTTTTCCTCCCTATTTGATATAACAGCAGGCAGAGATGGTAAAAGACATTGAAACTCATTCCTATCAATCAAAGTGACCTTATAACTAACTGATGATCTATTAGCATAGGACAAAAGATGTTTTACTAATTTAACACCTGCATATCCTCCACCTAGAACCACTATATTATACATATCTTGTACCTCTACCTCTTATTTTCCCTTTCTTAAGGAAACCATCATAATGATGAACAATCAACTGAGACTCTATTTGGGTCAATGTATCTAAGGCAACACCAACCATTATAAGTAAAGAAGTACCACCTAAAAGATATGCTATGTACGTTGGTACATTTAGAGAACCATATATTATGTTAGGTAAAATTGCTATAAGTCCTACTATTATAGATCCTGGAACCAAAATTCTATTGAGAGTATCATTCAAAAACCTGTAAGTAGGATCACCTGCTCTAATACCAGGAATAAAACCACCATTTTTCTGTAAAGTTTCTGCCAATTCTTGAGGATTAAACTGTATAAATGTGTAGAAGTAAGAAAAGAATATCACAAGAAGCATATAAAGAGTAATATACAACCAACCTTCAAAAGACAACCAAGCTGCTATAGTTCTAACTATTGGTGAATCCGCACCACCAAAGAAAGTAAGTACTTGTTGAGGGAACGTCATAACCGCTGAAGCAAATATTATAGCCACAACACCAGCAGGATTAAGCTTAAAGGGTATATAAGTACTTTGCCCCCCATAAACTTTTCTACCTACTACTCTCTTGGCATAACTAACAGGTATCTTTCTTACAGATTGCTCAAACCAAACAACAAATATTATAACACCCAAAAACAACAGCACAACAAGTATTAAAGTTATTTCAACTGTACCCGAAGCCTGTAATTGCCTATAAACATTGTATATTGATTCTGGTATCCTTGCTACTATACCAGCCATTATTATAAGAGAGATACCATTACCTATACCCTTCTCAGTTATTTGCTCTCCCATCCAAACTAGAAACATCGTACCAGCAGTAACAGTAATCAGAAAACTTAGATAGAAAAGAACAGTATCTGGATAGAGAGAAAGACCAGTTCTAGCAAATATTTCAGCCTTGAGATTTCTTACAAAATACAAACTTAATCCCCAAGCTTCTATAAGTGCTAAAGGTACTGTACCTATTCTAGCATACTGCATTATTTTTCTTCTACCATCAGGCTCCTTTGATATCTTCTCAAGAGCAGGTATTACATAAACAAGTAACTGTATTATAATTAAAGCACTTATATATGGCATCACACCTAAAGCAAATATGCTTATATTAGACAAAGCCCCACCAGCAAAAAGGTTAAAAAACTCAAGAATTCCCAAATTCGTTTGACCAAACCTTTCACTATATAACGCTAATACCGAATAATCAATACCAGGAACAGGTATTGTAGTACCTACCCTAAAAACTATAAGAATAAAAAGAGTAAACAAAACCCTCTTCCTTAATGACTCTACCTTAAAAATATTTATAAAGGCTTTTAACATAATTATCTCCCCATTTTGTTTGGAATTTTAAAAATGCCTCAAAAACGATTTCAAATTCAACATTATCAATAGTAACTTGAAATATACGTAGATTAAACTTTTATATTATTATTCTCAAACTCATATTATTCACTAGGAGGTTAAACTATGAAAAATGGAAAAAATCTCATACTAGTTACGTTATCGGTCATTATAATTACTACAGTATCATGCTCTCCGACACAGATACCGCAACAAACTAGCATTAATCCCACAGTTTTACCAAATCATAACGTAAACGAACAATCTGTAAACCTATCAGTACAAACTATTTTTTATTCCTATCTTAGCCCAACAAACTATACAAACTTTCAAGTTAGTCTAGCTCCATTTGAGGCAAAAGTAATACTTTTATCAAACATTGGACTATCTGGATCAATTGATACCGATAGCTCATGGTACCTAGACGCAATTTTCTACCAAATATTTGTAAGAAGTTTCTATGATTCAAATGGAGATGGAATTGGGGATTTAAATGGTATAATACAAAAACTAGATTATATTACAAACATAGGTTTCAATGCTATATGGTTACTACCTATCTTTGAATCACCCTCATATCACGGATATGATACAACAGATTATTACTCAATAGAAGAAGATTATGGTAACATATCCTCATTTCTAAATTTGATTTCACAAGCGCACAACAAAGGAATCAGAATAGTACTCGATATGGTCTTAAATCATACTAGTTCCTCTCATCCATGGTTTATAAACTCAGCAAATAATGGAAACAAAGCCAATTGGTACATTTGGACTAATGTTTCTTTAAGTGAATTAAATGGGTGGGGATATGCATGGGGAGGCGGTAGTGCAGGAAATGTTTGGCACTGGAATAATACAAGAGGTATGAGATACTACGGTGCATTCTGGAGTGGTATGCCAGACCTTAATATCCTAAACTCTGAAGTCTCAAACGAATTATTCAAAATAGGATCAAATTGGTTATCAAAAGGTATAGACGGATATAGACTTGATGCAGTAAGATACTTAATTGAAACAGGTCCAGGACAAGGACAAAGAGATACAATTCAAACCAAAGTATTCTTACAAGTATACAATTCATACTTAAAATCGCTTAAACCCAACTTCTATACAGTGGGTGAAGTTTGGGAAAACAATTCTATAGTGTCTGGATATTATAACAGACTCGATAGCTGTTTTAACTTTGATTTCGCTTACTCTGTAGTACAATCGATAATAAATGAAAATCCTTCAAGTCTTATTAACATGATAAATACCAAACCTAGTCACATTCCTTGGAAATTTTTCGCTCCATTCCTGGATAATCACGATGATATATTTTTCAACCACGGCAGAATATCAGATCAATTCTATGGAAGATGGGATGAACAATTCCTATCAGCAACATTACTATTAACATTCCCCGGAACACCCTTCGTATACTATGGATCCGAAATAGGAATGAGAAGAAGAGGAACGCAAAACGAAGACATAGATAAAAGAACTCCAATGCATTGGAATAGTAGCTCCAAAGCAGGATTTACAACCGGAACACCCTGGACACCAATAGCAAACAATTCAAATCCTTATAATGTAGAATACCAATTATCAGATGCAAATTCTCTACTTAACCTTTATAAAAAATTAGTAAACATAAGGAGATATTTCCCATCATTAAGAAGAGGTACTTTCAAGCTTCTATCAACAACAGATAACCAAGTAATGTCATACATAAGAATAGGAACAAACGAATCAATAATGGTTGTCGCAAATTTTTCGTCATCACCTAAAAACGTAAAAGTAGATCTTTCCTCAAGTGGTTTAGTAATACCATCGATATACAAAACCTATCTATTTTTATTACACCCAAATACAACAAACACAACTTCATCAGAAATAAACATAAACGGCACCAAAGAATATATATGGAACCATTGCAAAATAGTAGGTCCTATTACAAACACCCAAACAGAAACCAAAGGCTGGGATTTCGGAGGATTTCTTGGATTGTATATAACAAACGATCAAACCAATCTCTACATAGCATTGGAAACTTTAAATTTAGCCGGAGCATACGGAAATACTATCTATATTGTTATAGATATTCCAAGCACTAACTTAGATTCTAAAGATCTGACAAACATCCAAGTCCTTAACAACTACTCAAAGAAAGTAATTCTAGCAAATAATCTAAAATACGATGCTTTCATACATATGAAAGCTTTTCCAAGTAGTTTCGTTGGAGATACAAACCATACACTTATAGTATGGGCAGATGGAAACTATATAAAGCTTACAGAAATAGGCGGTAAAATAGGAGCAAATCCTGCTTACAAGTTTGTTGAAATCTCAGTACCGTTATCCTACTTAAGATTAAGTTTAAACGATACAATAAAGATATCTGCTTTCTTCTCAGGAGGCGATTGGGAATCAACAGCATACTGCGCTATTCCCTTCAATAATGATAATAACTCTATAACTGGTGGAACATCAGGTCCTTTACCAAATCCAAGTTATAACTCTCTGACAGTAATCGACGACTTTGTTACATATACAATAAAGTAAACAAAGAATTCATTTTTAGGATATAAAAGTTTTTAGCTTCTCATAAACTTGCATAAGGGGTAACCTGTAAGCAGAAGAAAGTTCAACAGAGAAGGAATATATATTCCATAAAATCTTCCTCTAGTATAAAACGTTCTTCTTGTCTAGCAATAAGGACACCTTTTCTGTCAGGTATATCTTTAAAGTTATACGGAGTATTTTCAATACACTCTCTCCCCTACTTTTCTACAAATCCATATTCAAACATCCTTTGAGTTATTCTTACCCCCCTAGACTACTTAGATAACATACCTTTCTCGTTAAGAATTATATCCATCATCTCATCTAGTTTCTTTGATTTACGTTCTCACACATTTTCATACCAAAATCAAAATTCAATTTTACGGACATAATAAACTTCCTATAATACAAAATCATTAGAACAATTTCAAGAGTATTCCAACTAATCTCAAGAAATCTATTTCCAAAGCTCTAAATTAACTCTTTCTATGTATTGCTTTACTTCCCTACGAAGCCTTTTAAAATCCAGCTACCTAGTCTGAAACAAAAAGAATAAGAACATCTCTATACGTCAATACACCTTCTTTTAATAAGGAACCTATTCATGTCCTTTTTGTATTTGTCCTCCTGACACTATCAATCCTCTTTGTGTTAGGATTACCCTATCATCCTTTACTTCCACAAGCCCATAGAGACTAAGTCTTTGGATACCATCTCTATATTCTTGAGATACCTTATCATCAAGTTTGCTGGTAATCAAGTCGTCTATACTTACCTCTCCCCTTTGTGCTAATATATTGAGTAGTAGTAACTC
>JAOAHF010000022.1 GCA_026415355.1 Brevinematales bacterium | reverse complement strand
TTTTATTACATTTGCAAAGAAGTATTCATCAAAATCACAAGTATTCACAAATATTATATACATTTTTCAAATACCTTCTAGGGTATTTGAAAAATCTCTAGTACTTCTTTCATAATTTGTTTTATAGAAAGGGAGGATCATCTAAGATGGTTGAAGTACCTTATGAATACTCAATAACTGGTAAAAAGAACAACAACACTCTTCTAGTAAAAATAAACGGTGATATATTGGAAATAAGGCAACTCATAGTAGTATCAGATGCACATGAAGTTTTCAAAACAGATAATATGCAATATGTAGAGTTTAGAAGTGATATTCACAGACTTAGAGAATATGCAATGTTTATAGTAAAAGATGCTCCCGAATACTATAGAGAAGCAAACCTATTAGAGCAGCAAGTCTCCGAGCTTATTAAAAACGCAATAAGACACGGAAATAAAAACGATATAAATAAAAAAGTAAAAGTTTGGTATTCCTTTGATAGAAGAGTAAAAATAATAGTTCTAGACGAAGGTGAAGGTTTCAAAGAAATAGATGATTGGAACAAATTTAACTTATCAAGAACGATAGCAATATATAAACAAGATTTTGAAAATATCATGAGATATATTTCCTGGAGAGGTAGAAATGAAAATGAAATGGATGGGGGTAATGCACTTTTTGCAGCAATAGAATATTGGAACGGGGGCATATATTACAACGAAAAAGGGAATAAAGTCTGTGCTATAAAATATTTTCCAGATAACCCTGAGTACGAAAAATACAAATAGATATGTATATTCCAATATCTCTCGTATGGATAGAAATAATATTAGTGCTAGTATCTGTCTTGCTTGGGAAACATCTATCAAAAAGCATAGAACCTGTACCCATAGATAACATAATAAAGGAATCTCACAATTTTTTAACTCCTTTAATACTCATATTCTTGCTTCTTTTTACAAATGTTACTTCACTAGCACTTTTAGGACATTCATACCTACCTAATTATCAAATTACCTTGTCACTAATATCATATCTAGACAACAATCTAGCACAAAGAATAGCATACTCTATAATACACATCTTATCATTTACTTCTTTACCAATATTTGCTAGGTTTATATCTGCAGCTGAATACAAGTATCGCTTACTACTAATTCTACTTTTACTGATAATATCGATAGGAATACTGCACTTTATAGCCTTTGTGTCCATATTTATATTTGTATTATTCACTAGCTAACTTAAAATACTAAATATTCAAGAACAACTTTTTCACTTATTAACATATGATAATTACTACTTTAGGTTAATTATAACTTTGTTAACGCTTTGATCTATTTTTACCTTCGAATATTTTTGGATCGCCGAGATTACTTCTATTAGGTCATCAACAAAATACGAAGCTCCTCCTTTGTAAACTATATCATACTCTGAAGTATTACCAGATATACTCTTTCTTCTTCTAGTACTTATTCCTGGTAAGGAATCAAATATTGCTGAAAATTCTTTCTCCTCAGAAACATTACTAAAACCTACGATAACAACATTTATAGGAATACCTTCTGAAAAATAATCATCCACATTCTTAAGAATTTTTGGTATTTCTTGTTCAACAATTTCATTCATAACTTCAACTCTTGACTGAAAATAATCCATTTTTGATCTTTTAGATTTTGTCGTTGTTGAAGTACCTAGACCTTTACCTGTTGAAGCATCATAAGACTTAATACTAGAGACTATTGTTATATCCGGAAGATTACCAATAATAAGAGAAGTCTTAACATTAATATCAGCTTCGATATAAACATCAGCTTTAAGTTCTTGTGCTAACATCTGCATTAAAGACATAGTGTGCCCTGTTTTTTCTTCATAGATACTATAGAACTTTTTTGATAGATCTAAAGCTCTTTTAAAGTCAACATAATTAAGACCATATTCAGATAACTTTGAGTTTATAAGTTCTATAAAAATTTTATAGTTTTCATCACTTTCAAGATAACTAAGCTTCTCGGTTGGCACAAATACAAGAAATGAGATATCCATAATAGGGGAATTATCAGAAGGAGTAAAACTAACACTGCTGTCATCTTGTTTGTAAATTTTAGAAGACTGTAATTCTTTTGATATCTGTCGCTGTGGTTGAGATATCAACTTACCATTATCTTCTAGATTCAAAACATCTAAGTATGACTTTAGTAAATCCAAATTTACTTTTGTTATGCCAGAGACAACTTTTTTGTTATTTCTATCGAATATTTTGGTACTTGTGAATTCTGAAACCTGATTAACAACTTTTTTATCCTGTACTATTTTTACCTCTATCTCATCATAATTAGATCTGTATTTTTTGTCGCCAACAATTTCAATTACTGCTTTTCTTATACCACTAGCTATAGCATTTTTCCTAGCTTCAAAGTATTCTTCTCCTTCACCTTCAACTTCGTAAGATTTAAAACCAACTTGCTCTTGATGAGAGATTTTTGTATTTTCCTTAGTTTGCCTTGGTTCAGAACATCCGAAAACTAAAAAAGAAACTAAAATTAAAACACACAAAAAAACTCTTCTCATATTATCCTCCATAAATTAATATTATATATCTCAAAACAAAAAATTCACAACTACTATGAATCTACTTAAGGGAATTAAATTTAACTACAAAACTCCCTTGGTAGAAGGGATACCATCCGATGAGATTTTAACAGCATTTTTTATCGCAACGGCAAAGGATTTAAAAACAGATTCTGCAATATGATGTTTGTTTACTCCTCTTACCAAATCCACATGAAGTGCAATTTTAGCACTTCTAACAAAACCTGAGAAAAAAACTTCTATTAACTCCATATCAAATTCTCTTATACACCCATCCAATATTCTCTCATCTATGTAAAGGTAAGGTCTTCCACTTACATCAACAGAAACCTGCGAAAGAGCTTCATCAAGTGGAACTGATGCAAAACCAAATCTTGATATACCTTTCTTATCACCTAACGCTTTGTCAAAACATTCTCCCAGAACAATACCAAAATCTTCTATAAGATGATGAAAATCTATATGAACGTCTCCTTTACAAATAATTACATCTATATCAATAGACGAGTGTTTTGAAAAAGAAGATATAAGATGATCAAAGAATCCAATCTGAGTAGCTCCCTGAAAAAAACCACTACCATCAATATCAATACAAATTTCTATTGAGGTTTCAGAAGTTTGCCTGAATACCTTTGCTTTTCTCATTTAGAAGAACCCCAACATCATAAGTATTAGTACTATTAACATCAATCCACCGGCAGCAATACCAACAAAGATAAGTATATTCAAGGTATTATCTTCTTTCACTAGAGAAGATTCATCAATACTTTGATCTACTCTTGATCCCTTCGCTATTTCTCCTTCGTACTTTTTAACTTTAACATTGTCTTCTTCTATTGACTTACCATATATACCTGGACCTATACTCGTAAGAACAACATAATTTTTACCCACCACTTTTATCTGTTCTATTGTAGATGGTACAGGTCTCTCTTCATTTGTTTGTGGAGAAATTGCTCCTAGAAGTTCTTTAAAGTATTGTCCTCTTTGGGTCTTCTCTGTTATTCTTGTTAAAACCTTATCACCAGGTCTGAGTTCGTAAACAGGCACACCAGTTATAGGCGAGAGTACAAGAGAAGCTTCAAGGACTATAGAATTAGGTGGTAAATTAAACTCATCAGAATCTTGCTTAGAAGCTTGTTGGTGTTGATATACCTTTTTATCTACTTCCTTTTTCATTCGCTTGACATTTATTTCTTCTATCTCTTCCTGACTTACTGTCTCAATCTCAACATCTACAGTTACATTCCTATCACCCGTAGGTCTTTGTAGAACACTTTGAATAAACTCAGCAATTTTAGGAGTTGCACTTTTCGATATAAAGTATATTATTTCATCAACTCTCTCTTTCGATTTAAGTTCATAATCCAATGCCTTTTGAATATCATTTGTTATACTTATTGAATACTCTCCTTTCCATTTCACATTTATTATTTTTTCTTCAAAATCATACCAAGGCATCTGAGGATTATTCTCGTATATTGAACTAAAATGAGAAGAAGCAACCTGTATTTTTTCCAAACTCTTCGAAAGAAGATTAAAAGATATGAAGGCTATACCAAATGTATTTGTACTAATAGCTTTAAACCTACACTTTATAACACCATATGCTGGTATTGAAGACTCCGGCATTTATAACCCCATCAAATTTTCGGCATGATTTTAACACACCTAAATTCTAAAGAACAAATGTTTAGAATTCAATTTATCAAAAAACTTCAGTAAATCCAAGATTTAAATCTTGACTCTGTTAAAATTATTGCTATATACTAAAGTCCCTAGGCATGAATACAACAGCTCTAAGCGAAATAAACCCATCTCTTCTTGTTATAATAGGTGTATTGTTTACCTGGATGTTGAATAATTTAGGCTCTCTTGGAATTTTCATTTTTAATACACCAAATAGAAAAGTTTTAGATTTCTTACTAGGCTTTTCTGCAGGTGTTATGTTAGCAGCAAGTATATGGTCCTTGCTAGTACCTTCCATGAATATATCTGAGTTTTTGAATATACCCGGCTGGATTTTAGCAGGAGGAGCATTTATAATGGGAACTCTAGCAATAAAATTACTTGACACTCTAATACCACACCTTCACATAGACTCAACAAAAGTGGAAGGTATATCAACAAACTTCAAAAAACCCATTCTACTTTACTTAGCAATGACACTTCATCATATACCGGAAGGATTTGCTGTAGGAATCGCACTAGGTGCTATGGAACTACTACCGAACTATAGCGGCATTCCAGTTGCTATAGGTATAGGTATACAAAATATACCCGAAGGATTGGCATTATCAGGAGCATTACTCGCCTATGGTGTCGGTAAATTGAAAAGTTTTCTGTACGGAGTTATGTCAGGATTCTCTGAGATAATAGGTGGAATAATAGGTTTTTTAGTAATAGCAGCAATACCTCACTTTTTACCTATAAGCCTAGCATTCGCAGCAGGTGCTATGTTTTATATAGTCATCGAAGAAGTAATACCTGAGTCTCAAATGTCTGGTAATACTGATATCTCAACCGCAGGAGTAATAATAGGATTTGTGTTAATGATGACCTTAGATAACGTAATTATATAACACATACCATATTACACCTACTAGATATCCTAAAAACAAAAATGGTATAAACGGAATTCCTTTGCGTCTTTTAACAATACCCCACAACATCCCTAAAAGAGAACCAAATATTAGAGAAATATTAAAAATCTCAAAACTACTCATCAAAGATAATCCAAAAACAACTTTGATGTCCCCACCACCAAAAACATCAAAAAAATCAAAATTTCGTAATTTTGAATAAATAAACATTACTAAAACTATTATTAGAAACTCAAAAGTATTCATAAGGTTTAAACAGTTATCAGGAAACAAAATAATAAACAAAAAACCCAACAAAATGTAAGGTACTGTTATGTAATTTGGAACAGTCCTTGTTTTAATATCAAAAGCAGAAAGAATTACCAAAATAACACTGTTGAAAACAATTTGAACAATTTCCATAAATTACGAATATTTTTTACGTTCCAATAAAACAAATTCAGTTTCACAATAATGTAAAATTACAAAAACTGATATTGACAATTTTTCAAAAAACTTTATTTTAATACATCTCAGTAGCGTTTTATAATATGTACATGAAAATAAGTTCAGTTTCTAGAACATTACTTATTACCATTTTATTAACTCTAGTCAACGAAGCATTTACCAAGAGCTTATACTCAACACATATTTCAGAAGGTATAGCATATTACAAACTTGAGGAGTATGATAAGGCAATAGATATTTTCAAAAAAGCATCTGAGCTAAATCCTAACGACCCCTTACCCTACAGAATGATAGGACTATCTTACTACAGGAAAAATATTCTCGATGAAGCACTAAAATATCTATCAATATCACTTACTCTGGAAGAAGGAGATAATACAATAACACTTTCTATAATAGGTAACATATACTATAAACAGAAAAAGTTTAACAATGCTGTACTAGTTTATGAAAAACTTACATCACTAACGAACTCAGCATTTTTCTACTTTAGACTTATAAACTCCCTTGAAAGCATTGGTAGGTTGGAAGAGGCAGCAACAGCAGGAGAAAAATTTCTACATAATCCTTCATGGGGAGATTTTGATGAAAACATCTTCAAATCTAAACTTAGAAATATCTACATAAAGTTAGGTAATAAATACAAAAAAGAAGGCCTCAAATCTAAGTCAGAAGAAGCCTACTCAAAAGCAAAACTGTTATTGAAATAATATCAAAATTGTTTTTCATATACACTAGCAGCACCTACAACCCATCCAATAGCATTCATAACATGAGTAGAATCAGCATACATTCTTCTTAACTTGACATTATAATCTAGATACCACTTCCCCTGTTCATTATAAAGAGAGAAAGTACCCCATTCAGCTTCAGATGAATTTCGTTGTAAAGCAAATACAAGTTTATCCAGAGAATTTCTAATATCTTGATCAGTATAAATCTTAATTGTAGTATAAACATAAACTATATCAAAATTCGGATTTTTATTATTAACACTAACGTAAACATAAACATCCTTTGAATAACCCTGAGAAGTTGTCAAATTGACCTGCCAAAATCCTCTAGAAAGCTTCTTAACAAACTTATATCCTTGCTCTTTGTAATTAACAAGAATATCCTCAATTTCCTCAATCGTTTCTCCGAAACTAACGTTACTAAACATTACCAGAGAAAGCATAAATATCATAGCTAATAATGTTAAAGTTGAAAAATGTTTCATTACACACCTCCACATAAAATAATATAACAAACTTTCTATAAAAACAAAACAACACTGTCGCTAAAAAATCATGATAATATAAAACTAAATTTGATATATTATCTAATAAAACATTCATAAACTAATGCTAAACAAAATTTTAGTATTTCTGGTAAACACTAAAATTTTAAAAAATCCATTACCTCATAAAACTCATAGCAGAATATTAAAAAATAATTTCTATAAACACCATCACATCTACATGCACGCTAAATAAAATAAACCATATATACTACTTAGCTCAACATCAACTTCCTATATCAGAGATTGTTTAATATGTAACTTTCGATACCAGAAACTTTTGAAATATCATTAAAATTTCTTACGAATATTTCAAATTCTACTATAAACTCCAAAAGTCTTTTAGCTCTTCTATTATCTACGTATTTCACCAAATCTTTCAGATTTCTAACTTCATACACCGACATTTCGAGTTGTTTAGATATCTCCTCATCCGAAGTCTGAACCTCTAAATACCTTTTAATCCTTATAATCTTATACAACTGTGAATAGAGTAAAGTACCCAACAAAAACAAATCTTCTCCTCTTTCTATTAAGTGTCTTATTAACATAATAACTCTATGCTTATCGCCTTTTATTACGGCATTTACCAAATCAAATATACTACCTTCTCCATACTTTTCCATCAACACTTCTATAAATTTTGCTGCACTTATATAATCAACATTACTAAAGTATCCTCTTACATACTTTATATCTTCAATTATACCATTAATATTCTGACCATTTCTCTCAATAAGAACTTTAACAAGCTCCTTCGAAGTTTCAACACCACTTTTTGATAACAAATTCAATACATAATTAGGCAATTCACTTTGAGATATCTTCCAAAAAGCTTTTACAACACCTCCTTTACCTTCTATCAACGTAGATACTGTTTTATCAAACTTATAAGGCGATAAAGATGAAATGATAACTACCAAAATTTCATTACTATAAAAACTCCCCAAAAGCTCGACTATAAGCTCTCTTTCCTGCCTAGTCATAGGCTTATCTAGATTCTTGAGTAATACAATTTTATAAGAAGTAAAAAGTGATGATGTCCTAAGCTCAGCTATGAACTTATGTATAGCTTGATCTTCACTATAATCAATACTAATCAAACTCACAGACTTTCCTTTAGAAAAATCTAATATAAGTCTTCTCAAAAATTCTTCCTTTTCAAAATTATTCTCCCCCAATAGTAGGTATATTCCTGCGGTTTGTACGCCTTGTTGTTTCTTCATTTGTACTACCTCCAAATATCGACTGAATTATACCATCTTTAGAAGAATAGTATCCATAACTTCCTTTCCATCCTGTAGACACCACGTAAACAAGGTTAAACGCAACATCATTAAGAAACTTGTTATAAATATCCTCCATAAAAATATTCCTAAAGAACAAATCACTAAAGACGCTAGCAGCAATATTCGTTACAGATGTATAGTAAAATGATTTATTCGAAAATACATACACAGAATTTGTATAGAACATATCTAAAGAGCCAACAAAATCTAGTCTTATAATGTTTGTATCAACCTTTTGAACTAGAGTAACTCCAAGATTTGATACATAAAAATTAACGATAATTTCATAACTGTTATCATCTACTACTAATATGTCTGTGTACTTGTAAAAATAATTTTTGATAGTACTGACAAAGTAACTTTTCTGTTTGATATCCATCTGACTCTCTACAATATTTAGTTTAATCCTACTTTTTTTAATTTCCTCCTGTACATTGAATGTATCGAGTTTAAAGTTTCTACCGAAACAACCTATCAACGTTATGAAAACTACTAATATTATTAAAACTTTAAGATTTCTAAGCACCTTTTAAAATTTAATTAAGGTTTCAATAGTTTTTCAAATAAAATTAGAAACAGCAAACTAATCCATAGTTAGTATTTCTGGTATTGAATCCGTTATTAGAACAGTATGTTCCCAGTGAGCCGATGGTTTACCATCTAGAGTACAAACAGACCATCCATCATCTAATATCCTAATCTTATATACTCCAGAAACCACCATAGGCTCAATAGCAATAGTCATACCCTGTCTAAGTTTAGGTCCCAACCCTGTAGGATAATTTGGTATTGGGGGGCTTTCATGAAGATATTTACCTACACCATGCACTGTATATCCTCTTATAACATCAAACCCGTTTTTCCTAACATACTCATATATAACTCTTGATATCTCACCAACTCTAACACCTGGCCTACTTATCTCTATAGCCAACATTAAGGCTTGCTTTGTAACTTCAGAAAGTTTTCTTTTTATAATAGAAACATCACCAACAAAATAAGTTCTAGCACCATCACCGTAATAATCATCAAATACAACTCCAACATCAATAGATATTATATCCCCATCTCTAAGCACAACATCTTTAGACGGTACTCCATGTATAACCACTTCATTAACCGAAGCACATATAGAATGGTTATACCTTATGACATTCTTACCATTCGTAACTGTATATCCTTTGAAAGCAGGTTTACCTCCCAATGAAAGTATAAAGTCTTCAGCTATACTATCCAACTCAAGTGTCGAAATACCAGGTTTGATATACTTCTCAAGATAAGAAAGAGTTTTAGCAACAATCCTAGAAGCTTCCCTTATTCTTCTAATTTCATCAGAGGTTTTTATTATTATATCTCCGGACATAAACAAAAATCTACAGGGGGCATACCCCCTATTGAACTAAATAGCATTATACTGCGATATAATAGCATCCTCCAATTCTTTTCTGAAATCGGATGTTATAGGATGAGCAATATCTTTGTTTTGATTACCCACTTTCCTTGAAGGCATAGAGATAAATAACTTCCCTCTACCTTCAACAATTTTAATGTTGTGAACTACAAACTGATCGTCAAAAGTAACAGACGCAACACCCTTGACCTTGCTACTCTTTCTACCATCAGTAGAAAGTTTTTTGACCTTAACATCGGTAATCTTCATACAGACCTCCAGAAACTAGATAAATTTGACAGGTTCTTTTACAAACCTTGTTACATAAACATTTTCATTCGAAATACTAAACTTTTTTAATAAATTTCTCTTTACATCTTCAACATTAATCTCTCTATCAAAAATACCATAAACACTCGATCCACTACCACTCATTAATGCAAATAAAGCTCCCATCAAGTAGAACTCCTCTTTTATTTCCCCTATAACTTTGTTTATTATGAATAACTCAAATGTGTTTTTCAACATATCCTTTAGATCCTCAAGTTTGATATTACCTCTAACAAGACCATAAGCAACACCAAAAGCCCATCGTTTTGGATCATAAAGTTTGTTTCTTGATATATAATCGTATGCTTCCTTCGTCGATACTACTAAGTTAGGATATACAATTACCACGTTATACTTCAAAAATAAATCAACCAAACCTTCTATATAATCGACTTTTTCTCCTACTCCCTGAACAACACAACCACCCAAATTAAGAAAAAAAGGAATATCCGCACCAACACTATGTATATTCGATAAAATAAAAGATTTATCCTCAACTGATATAACTCCGTCTAAAAATCTCATCAAAGCCAAAAGAACACCAGCTCCATTTCCACTTCCACCTCCAAGACCTGCTCCTGTAGGTATATTTTTGTAAATTTTTATGTTAAAACCTATTTTCTTTGAAATAACACTCTCGACAAACTCTACAACTTTCCAAACTATATTTTTGTTATCCCTTGGTAAACCAGAAGCATAATTACCATAAATTTCTATTTCTTTCCCAAAATCATCGAGTCTGAATTCACATATAATCTTATCATATACTCCCAAAGGTAAGAATATACTCTCTATTTCATGGTACCCGTTAGATAATCTACCTACAACAGTAAGACCTAAATTTATCTTTGATGACGTTAAAACAGTATACCTCATTCTCATCCTCCATAAACATAAAAATTTCTCGAACATAATGTAACTAACACTGACTAGTATTAGAATTACCTATATATCTCTACACAACTTCTTAAAAACCTCACAGAAATTTCCAAGTATAATATACCTCATAACCTTCGAAACTCTAAAGCAAATTAAATTCTTTTTACCATTGCAATTTCATCACAAGAATTTAACTTCGGACATAATATACAGTCTGACCAAACCTTTTCAGGAAATATTTCTTTTTCTACAGTTTCAAATCCAAGCTTCTTAAAAAAACCTTCACTTCTTGTTAACACAAAAACCCTCTTAACACCCACTTGTTTAACTATTTCCAAACCTCTCTCTACCAGCATCTTGCCTATACCTTTACCTTGAAAATTCTCAGATACAACTAAAGTTCTAAATTCTGTCATTTCTTTACTGTAGAATTTAACAGCCATGCAACCTATAACCACACCATTAATCTCGGCAACTATAAAGTTTCTTATATGATCTGAAATATCATCTTTAGTTCTAGGTATAAGCTCTCCCTTTTCGACATAAGGTTGAATGATATCATATATTTTGTCAACATCGTCAAGATTAGCTTCCCTTATCACTATATCCATAGCTACTCAACTCCCTCACAAAATTACACTTAACGAAACCAAAACTTGTCACAACGGGTTTCTGTAGTAATTTTCAATGTTTATTGTAGCTCATTCCAAAGCTTAGCAGACAATGATGCTAATTCTCTAACCCTTGATATGTAATTAGCTCTCTCGGTAATACTTATAGCATTTCTTGCATCAAGTGTATTAAAAATATGAGAACATTTCATAACAAAGTCATAAGCAGGGAATATGAGTTTTCTTTCAATTAGTTTTTTAGCCTCATTCTCGAACTTGTTGAATAACTCAAAATACAGCTCAGTATTGGCAAATTCAAAATTATAAACAGAGTATTCATACTCAAAGTATTTTTGCAAATCACCATACTTGACATTCTCATTCCACATAAGATCAAATACATTGTCAACATCCTGAAGATACATAGTAATTCTCTCTGAACCATATGTAATCTCAACAGGTATAGGATCGAGATCAATACCACCTACTGATTGAAAGTAGGTAAACTGCGTTATCTCCATACCATCCAACCAAACTTCCCATCCTAATCCCCAAGCCCCAAGTGTAGGAGATTCCCAATCATCATGAACAAACCTTATATCATGTTCTTTTGTATTTATTCCAAGTCTTTCTAAACTTTCGAGATACATCTCTTGGATATCTATAGGAGAAGGCTTCATAATAACCTGAAATTGATAATAAAAACCAAGTCTATTTGGGTTTTGCCCATATCTACCATCAGTAGGTCTCCTACATGGTTCGACATAGGCAACATTCCAAGGTTTCTTGCCTAAAACTCTCAAGAAGGTATCAGGATTAAATGTTCCAGCTCCTACCTCAACATCCCACCCCTCTCTTATTACACATCCTTTTTCAGCCCAAAATTTTTTGAGTGTCATCAAAACTTCTTGAAAATACATAACAAGTATATTATATAAAGAAATCACACTTTATCAAACTCTGTAAGATGGTATAGCATATAAAGGATATTAGTATCTGTGATTTGATGGACATATATGTACAAGCATTGTAAAAACATGAAAAATTTTACTTT
>JAOAHF010000021.1 GCA_026415355.1 Brevinematales bacterium | reverse complement strand
GGTAGATATGAGTTTGGTGGTAGGCATATTAGATTTTATAATGTTTGAGAAAGATAGGGGTAAAAATTTTTTGTTTTTGATATTTTTATTACATTTGCAAAGAAGTATTCATCAAAATCACAAGTATTCACAAATATTATATACATTTTTCAAATACCTTTATCTGTACAATACGTGATTTGTTGAAAATATTTAATGAATATTTCTAAACTAATGTACTATGGGTAGAAGGATACTTATACTCCTTTTAGGTAATATAGCGCTAGTAACTATAGCTGTTATGATATTTGATACACTTGGTGTAATTGACTATCGTAGTTTCTTTTATGAGAACTTTCCTTTTGTTAGGCAATACCTAGAGCAAAAATTGGAAGATCCTAACCTTATAGAAAAAGAAAGTCTTTTAAGGTATAAGGAAGAACTTGACTATCTTAAGAGGATAATTGATGATAGAGAGAAACAAGTGTCAGAAAAAGAAAAAGAACTACAATCTAAAGAAATAGATTTGCAGCAGAAGATGGCTGAAGTTGAGGAGATGAGAAAATCTTTAGAGCAGCAACAGAAAATCTTCAAAAACTATGATGAAAGAATAACAAAAGTTGCTACCTATATAAGTTCTCTACCTCCAGATGATGCTGCTAGAATACTTGAGAATATGGATGATAATTCAATAGTAGATGTTTTATTAAAGATAGATCAGATAGCAGCAAGGGAGGGAACTTTATCAATATCTTCGTTTTTACTTTCCAAGCTTCCACCTGATCGTGCAGCAAGAATTAGTGAAAAAATGTTAAGAAGGTAGTGATTTTAGGATATCTTCAGAATTTTTGAAAACTTGTCTAATGTCTTCATCATCTAATCCAGCCCCTTTTAGTATTTTATAAGCAGTATCTATCGTTATAAGATTATCTGGTGTGTGAGTATCAGTGTTTATAACGATTTTAGCGTTGTACTTTTTGGCTAATTTTGCTACATGTCCATTTGTTAATGAGTGTCCTTTTTTTGAGGTTATTTCTAAGTATTTGCCTTTTTTGACAGCAAGTTTTACTTCTTCTTCTGATATTAATCCGGGGTGTGCTAGTATGTCTACATATACACTTTCAATAGCTTTTATATTGGTTTCTTTTTCAACGGGTTCAACTATAGTTTCACCGTGTACTAGTACAATTTTACATCCAAGTTTTTTAGCTAATTCTGCAACTTCGTTTATCTGATTAGGATGAACATGTGTTATTTCTACACCAGGTAATACCAGTATGTCATTATAGAATTTATTTACGGAGGTACAAAATTTAGCTATTTCTTTTACTATGAATTCGACATTTGATATATCAACATGGTCTGAAATAGCTATAGCTTTGTATCCAAATTGTCTTGCTCTTTGAACAAGCTCATTTGGAGATAACACACCATCACTTAGAAATGTATGAGTATGAAAGTCTATCATGGATAATCTCCTTGGTTTTATTCGTTTATCTGTTCTTGGTGGGGTTCGCTTTGGGTAGTTGTTTCAACTTGAGTTCTTGTCCCTTCTTCGGTTTTTATTGTAGATTGTTGTATTGATGTACTCAAATTGTTTGCTGATTGCCTTCTAGGAATATTTTGATTTGTTGTTGGTATTGATTGCGAAGATGCTTTGGGTATAGAAATGGTTTTTCTAGCTGTTATATAAGAGGAGTAATCAACATCAATTATACTTGATATTTCTATTATTATACCTAGCAATTCTTCCTTTTTTGTCTGGTTATACACAAAAGAGAGTATTTCAAGTGCCTTATTGTAATTACCTATTTTCCTGTAGGATTTACCTAAAAACTCATAAACTTCTATAGTCTTGTTACCAAAGCCTATTGCTGATTCAAGTGAGGATACTGTTTTGTGAAACTTACCTTGTGCAAAGTAATTTCTACCTAGGAGATATAAACAATTTCCATCTCCTGGATATCTACGATTGTAACTTAATAGTACTTGTTCTGCTCTATCGTATTTACCCGATAGAAAATATAGCTCTCCTAGTTCCAGTGTAAATTCTCTTTCTCTATCTGGAAAAAGTCTTATTCCTTCGATTGCATACTCTATGCCTTGTTTGTAGTCCTTTATGTTTTCTTTGTATATCTTGACCATAAGTAATTGAGATCTTGAATCTCTTATACCGTTGAATATATCTTTTGTTATCTCCGCTATTGCTCCTGAAATATCACCTTTGATGTATTTTGAATATGCGTTTTCGTATCCACTATATACAAAGTTTCCCGTTGCTAATAAAAACAATAATGTTATAAGAGTTATAGCTACTCTCATTGTATTACTCCATATACATATTAAATGATTTTCGGAACTTTTAACAAAATTGTGGAGATTTAAAGAGTATAGTGTGAAATTTTAATCTGCTAATAGTGTTCCGAAAATAGTATTGGTATGAACAGTGTAAATTTACTAACACCTTTTAATTCATATATCAAGACGCAGAGTTTGAAGGTTAAGAAAGACGAAATGTATGCAGAGTTAAGACAATTGAATGAAGGATTTGATTCGTTTATAGGTAAGTATGTTATTGAAGAAAACAATCAGGAGCGTTTTAGTCATGCTAACTCAAGTACGGAAGAGAAGAAGTTAAGTTATGACACAGAAAAAATTCAAGGTGAGCAACAGTTGGTGGGAAGAAATGATACATCAAGAGAGTATCCAAAGAATAACAAATTGGATAGACATGATGATAGTATAGTTATGTTATCAGAAGAAAATTCGTTATCAAAGTCTGAAGAAAAGTTTTCAGATGTCCGTTCTAAAAATAGAGAGCTGCTTTTTGTAAGACATCAGGATAGATTGTATAAATACGTAAATTTAGATGGAGACATGAAAGCTAGAGATCTTCAAGATTTGAAGAAAATTAAAGTAGATAATCTTAATATTTCTAGTGGTATAGTTTCTTTCCTGCTAAACATTATAAATATACAGAGTAAGTCTGATTTACCACAGGATGTAAGAGAGAGAATAGAAAACATAAAAACAAAACTCAATAGTGGGAAAGTAAATCTTAACGAGATATCGGTTCTTATTATAGAACTTCAGAAATTAATATCAAATCACAAAAGCCTAGATGTTAGACACGCTAGTAATAATCTTAATTTAACATTTGAAGCGTTAAGTGAATATATAAGTGCTTTGAAAAATGTCAAGAAAGATATTACCTATTCACACTTCAACCAAGATAAAATACCTGAAGATGTTAATATAATAGTGAAGGATTTTAGGAGTCAGGTGGCTAGAAGAGAAGATTTAAAGAGTTCGATTAATGATAGTCTATTACAAACACCTTTTAAAATAGAAACTAGATTTACGCCACATCAGGTTCAACAACCATTTCAGACTTTATTTCAACCTTATGTCCAGCTTCAGATGTTATCGAATTCAATTCAGGAGTTTTCAGGTAAAATGATAATAAATTTGAGAAATAATATTAATGAGATGAAGATGACACTTTTCCCACCTGATCTTGGTAAAGTGTTTGTGAAAGTAGAAACGAATAGTGATGGTAAGATATCTGGTAGTATTGTTGTATCTACAAAAGAAGCATATACCCTTTTCCAGGAGTATCTAAATGTTATTAAGGAGAACCTGGTAAACCAGGGATTTCAGGTTGGTAATATGAATGTTGTATTAGATAATGGGCTGTATGGGGGAACAAGTTCGTATAAGGATAATGAGGCTATCTTGGACAATGAGAAATTTTTCAATGCTTTCAAGAAAGCAAGCAACGAATATGAAGATGCTTCTAGCCCTTTGAGGATTTCTGATTACGATGGTAAAATAATTATATATGCTTAATCTTCAATATAAAAGTTTGAGTATGGTATGTTGTTTACGTTTTCTGTTGAGTATTTTACATCTCTTACATAAGCCATAGAGGGACCTTGATATAGTAGCTTAAGTAACTCTGATATACTTTTTTCATCTCCGTAAGCTAAAACTTCAACACTACCGTCTTCTACATTTCTAACCCATCCCTTTAAACCTAACTTTGATGCATTTCTTTGAACGAAGTACCTAAATCCGACACCTTGTACTCTACCGAAAACGAAAGCATGAAGTTTTAACATGATTTAGATTATTAAGAATTTTTTTACAGTTTTCTACTTTTCAATTTAAATTTGTTTAGTATTTGGCCTTTGATAGAGTATAATTTACTTTTTATGTGCTCATAAACTTGATAATTTTATTTAGTAAGATGGATAATTCCCCTATGAAGTATATTCTTTTGGTATTTTTATTTTTTTCCTTGTTTTGGATATATAGCTTTACTCCGTATTTTGGTAGTTATTTTTCGTTTGAAGTTGGAGAGTTGCTTAAAGAAAGCAATCCCTTTTTGGATAGAAATATAGTCATATTTGGTGCTTCGGATGGTATAAAGGTTTCTGATGTTTTTTCAGTTAATATACAACTATTATTTTCTTTCCCTGATGAATGGTATAGTTATTTTAATTTTAAGGCATATAGTACGTTTTGCCTCTTAGACATCAAGCAATTTGTTGATATTAACTTACTCTTGAACTACGGATTTGATATTACTACGCATTTTGTAAAAGTTTTAGTATCACAAACAAATGATTTCTTATTCAGGTATTATGGCATATATATGCCATTTTTTTCTTCTAGTTTGACTGTGGGTTTTGATGAATTTTTTGTAGGTATTTTTGGAGGAATTGGTTGGTTTGGTGGTATGCCAGTTTTGTTCTTATCAAACAGTGAGCCTGAGTGGGGATTACCTGTTGGTTATCCATTATATTACGTAGGCCTAAAGAAGATCGGATTGATCGATGAGTTATTATTTTATTGTGATCCTAATCTCTATCTTTTATCACTTACTAGAAGATTTTAAGGGTTTTGGTTTAAAATAGCATAAGGTTTCATGTTAGCATTTGTTAATTTGCTAAAAGATTTTATGTTTAATAGAACATATGAGTGTTAAATGTTATTTTTTCTAATTCTTTGCTTTGTTATTAGTAATATGAGAATACCTGTTATTACTGAACATAGACTGCCTATGTATATACCAACTTTTGCTAGATCTAAATAATGTGGTATTGGGTCAAATGATAAGTGTGCTATAAAAAGTGCCATTGTGAAACCTATACCTGCAAACCAAGATACTCCGTAGAATTCCTTCCAAGATAGTTTTTCTGAGACTTCTGCAATGCCTATCTTAACGGAGATGTAGGAAAGAGTAAATATACCTGTTGATTTACCGAGCATAAGTCCTAGTGCTACTCCAAGTAATACAGGATGGGTCAGATCATTCCAAGTGAAGTTCCCTATATATACTCCTGAATTTGCGAATGCAAAAAGAGGTAGTATTAGAAAAGAAACCCATGGGGTGATGGCAGTTTCAAATCTTTGTAAGGGTGGTTCTATTAACTTTAGTTTGGTTTTAGTTTCTTGAAAATCAGGTTTAGTTTCGCCGAGTAGTCTACCTTTTGTAATATTTTTTGATATTTTTTCTAGAGCATCTGATATTTTTTGTATTTCGTTAGGTAAGTCCTTCTTCAATACATTCGATGGTATAGCAAAAGCTAGCAATACACCTGATATTGTTGCATGTATTCCTGATTGTAGAAATAGTACCCATAGAATAAATCCAAATATAAAGTACAAAACAGTGAATCTTATGTTAATCTTATTGAATAAGATTATAAAAATTACAATTATTAAAGATAATATAACATACTCGATTCTAACTCCTGTTGAGTAGAACAACGCTATTACTAGTAGTGCCATTATATCATCGACTATCGCCAGTGCAGTGATATTAACTTTTGAAGCATGAGATACCATTTTCCCCATAAGCATCATGACTGCTATTGTGAAAGCAATGTCAGTAGCCATAGGTATTGCCCATCCTCTGAAACTTTCTTGTCCGAAATTGAATATTGAATATATAGTTATAGGCATTAAAACACCGCCTAAAGCCGCTATTGAAGGTAGTATGGATTTCTTTACAGATGCTAGTTCTCCTACAATCATTTCTCTTTTTATCTCAAGTCCAACCATTAGAAAGAATAATACCATCAATCCTTCGTTAATCCAATGTAGTAGTGTTTTTGAATATTTAAACTCTCCAAATGAGATACCTATTTTAGTTTCAAGAACGGAGAAATATATATCTTTTAGGGGAGAGTTTGCTATGATGATTCCTAAAATAGCTGATATTAATACGACTATTCCTGCTGATACTTCACTTCTAAAAAAGTTTGATATACTAAAAAAAACGCTTTCATTTTTGTTTTCTTTCATTTGTTTCTCCGTTTATGCTATGATTTTTCTATTCTGAATAAGGAATTCATTCCTTTTCAAGAATGCTCTGAATTTTGCTGGGTTGTTTGGAATTTGAATTAAGATAGATGAGAAGCTCATCATTTTTGAAATGAGAGATGAAAGGTTGAATGAGTATAGTGATGATAATTTCAAAGTATTTATTTCGCATGCTTTAGAAACAAAATTTTTACAAACGATAAAAGAGTTTAAACTTATTTCAAAAGGTGATAAAATAGTAGTTGGTTTGTCTGGAGGAGTTGATTCTGTTGTACTACTAATGTTGCTTAGGAAATACAAAGAGAAATTTGGTATTGATATATTGGCGGTTCATGTAAATCATCTTGTAAGGGAAAGTTCAGTTAGAGATGAAAACTTTTGTGTTGAACTTTGTAATAAGATTAATGTTCCTATATTAGTTTTTAGATATGATGTTAAAAGTTTTGCTAGTACACATAAACTGTCAGTTGAAGAGGCAGGAAGAGTGATAAGATATAAATTCTTTGAAAGAGTTTTAGAAGAAAAGCATTTTGATAAGATAGCAACTGCGCACCATGTGGATGATAATATTGAAACTCTCCTTTTCAGACTTTTCAAAAATCCTTCTGTTCAAGGTCTTTCATCAATAAGACCAAAAGTAGGGTGTATAATAAGACCCCTTATTGCTATAACTAAATCTGAAATACTTGAATATGCTAGTCAGAATGGAATTGAATTTGTCATCGATGAAACAAATCTACTGGAAGATTACGATAGAAATTACATAAGAAATTCTATTATCCCCAAGATACAAGATAGGTTTCCATATTTTAGGAAGAAAATTTATAACGTTATAAGAGACTTTTGGCAAGTTAATGATCTTTTTGAAAAATTTTCTTTAAAGCTTGCTAAAAAGTATGTTATTTCAAAAAGTGATGGGTTTGAGATAAGTGTAGATTTATTCAAAAGGTATCCTTCTGTATTGTCAGGATATGTGCTGAAAAATCTCTTTAGTAGTTTGGGTGTGAAGGTGAATAGAAAGATTATAAATACTATAATATCCCAGAGAAAAACTGAAGGTAATAAGGTTTTGTTAAACATTAAGGATGTTATTGTCTTAAGAGAGTATGGTACCGTTAATATTTTAAGGAAAGCAAAGGGTTTTTCGGAAGTTATAAGCTTGCAATTAAATGGTTTTAGTATTAAGTCAATGTTTGATGTTGATGTTGAAATTTTCGAAGTTGAGGTAGATGAGGAATTTATATCAAGAATCAAGGTTGAAAGTAATACGGGTGTTATGTATATAAATGTGACTAGTACTCCTAAAGATATTCTGATAAGACATAGAAGAAATGGTGATTATATACAAATGAGTATTGGTAAAAAGAAAATAAAGGATATACTTATTGATGAAAAGATCCCTTTAAGTAAAAGGGAAAAAGTAGTGGTTGTTGAAGTAGGTGGAAAGGTTGCTGGATTCTATTATGGTAAAGTTAGGGTTTCAAAAGATTTCAATCTAGTAATTGGTAAAAATTTGGTTTGTAAATTGTCTTTTAGGTCTTTATGATGTATACGTTTAATTTTATATCGATTGCTATAATTTGAGATTTTGATATATTAAGTGTTTTGCCTGCTACTGAGAATTCCATTTTTTCAAAGTCAATAAGAGGCTCAATATTTTTACCTAATAAGTCAGTTTCATCTAATTTAATATGTTCTAAACATGCAAAATTAATCCATAGAATTTTGTTGAATCTATCTGTTATGATTATAGGAATTGGTAGATTTTTTAGGATTACTTCGAAGTTGATTGGTAGATTTATATCACCTTGTATAAAGTAGTTAAGTTCATTTATTGATATTAAGTCTATTGAATTGTCATGGGTTATATAAACAGGGAAAGTGTTTGAGTTGTTTATTTCTTCTTTCAGTATATCTTGTATTGGTTGGATTTTAATTTCTTCTATTATACTATGAGGATTTTCTATGCCTATGTTCATAAGGCTAGTAACATCTCTGGTTCTTACAAAACCTAATATTGACTTTGAATTTGATATTATGAGAAATGGACTTTTGAATTTGTATAGATAATGTATAATATCCTTTATGGTTTTAAGCATAGGCTAGGGTAGGAGTGTTTTAATTTTTTCTTCTATTTCTATAAGTTGAGATGTAATTTGTGCATCGATAGTTGTAGTATCTGTTTCTACTATACAACCACCTGGCTCAACAAAGTTATCCTCAAATATCTTGACATCACTCCCTTCTTCAATGAGTTTTAAGAATTCATCTTTGTGTTTTGAGACAACTTTCATGTCTTCGGGGTTGATTCTTACTATGAATTTGGTGCTGCCAGCGAGTTTCGAAAGAATATATTTTATCTGTCTTATTACAACATCCTTTTCATTTTCTCTTATTTCTTTCAGGACCTTTCTTACTACCTCTAATGCAAGTTCAACTACTTCTCTTTCAGATTTATTTACTATTTCTGTTCTCTTATTTACTATATAAGAGGTTATCTCTTTTAGCCTTTGTGATAGTATAACTATCTCGTTTTTGCCTGCATTGAAACCATCGTCTAAACCTTGTTGATATCCTTTCTCGTATGCTTCTTTTTTTATTCTTTCGGCTTCTATTTGTGCTTGCCTTATTATGTTATCTGCTTCTCTATGAGCTTCACTTATTATCTTCTCTTTCTCTTTTTCTGCTTCTTTTATGTTGATATTTTTCTCTTCGAGTGATGATTTTACTTTGTTGAATGCTACTTTTTCCGCATCTTCTATTATCTTATGAGCTTTTTCGTTTGCTTCTTCAATTATGTTTTCTTCTAATTTTTGTAATTCTTCTTTTTTCTTTTCTATTTCTTGATTTAGGTCTTGTAGTTGTTGTTGTAGTTCCGATAGTTTCTTTTCTTCCTCTGATATCTTTTCTTCTATCTTTTTCCTAAAAAATTTAGGAGTTTCAAGCCTAAATGTATCATCATCCAAAACGTACTCATCTTCTCTAAGCCTCTTTTTAGCCGAAAGGTTTATTATACTTTTGTCTTTTTCCATCATCTTATATTTTATAAAATCGGAAAAATTTAGTCAAAAAAAACTTCAAAAACATGTTACAAAATTCCCGAAAAAAACAATAGCCAAGAGAAATAGAAACTAAGGTATTAAAAAACCTATTGGTACTTAGCTAAGTGGTTGGGAGTTTATAGTAATTCTCTTTTTGCGACTCGCTTGATTGTTTCGATGAACACTGTAATCCAGAAAATTGTAGTTACCCCGTTAAATACTAGTGCTAGATACGAAAATATTATTGATGCATCTTTAGATGATATATTTGACATTGCTACTGTACCTAATGTTAGAGCAACTAGGGGGAATACAAAGGCCCACCAACTCATGGCGAATGGTAATTGATTGTTTTTTATCTGGTTTATTAGTATTATGATTGACATTACAAACCACCATATTCCGAAAGACCAAAATAGTATTGAAAACATAATCAATATACCTATTGAAGAACTTCCGAATAGGTATGTTATTTGAGCAAATATTGTTGCGAATATACCCAGAGGAGCAAGTTGGATAAAAGTTGTGGGTGCTAGGTTACCTGAAGGTATTTCGCCTATTTTATATCTGAACATTACTATGCTACCAATAAAGATGTACATAAAAAGTCCTACTGCTAAGCAGAACATAGAGAACCAGAATATTATTTCAGAGATTGGACCTCTTTGGTTTAGAGATATAAACTCAATACCAACTCTAGTTACTATTATATGCGCTACTGGTGGTATAAACCAACCAAAATTAGCGTGAGATAGCTCAACTTTGGGGTTGAGGAATTTCTTTGAAATTATTAAAAATCCCATAATTACGACTAATATTCCGCCTATCCAAAAAAGTATAAGAGCAAAGTTTGTGTTTGCCTCTCCAAGAAATGTATGATCTTTGAAAGTTAATAATCCAAAAGATATCAAAACAAGCGATATAGGCATAGTTGGTATGAAACTTGAGTATATTGGACTACTTAGTGTTTCATCTGTTTTCTCTTTTGATACAAAGAATCTTAGCGTCCAAGGTACCAAGAATAGTATGAATAGGACAATTGAGAATACAAAAAATCCATAACCTACCCAATATAAAAAGTTGTACAGAGTTGAAGAATAGTAAATGGAAATAGCCAATCCTATAGTACCCATCACCATTGCGTACCATGATGGGACAAAATTATCAACAACTCTCAAAAAACCTTTTCTTTCTTTCATATCATACTCCATAAGGTTTGTTGAAACCAATTATACATACTATCCTAAAGAGCTATCAAATTAACTAGTAGGATAATATCCAAGAATTTGTAATTAGAGTCATCGGACGTATTTTTTTTTGCTAGGAATAGCTTCTTAACTATATTTATAATTTATTACTTGTAAGAGTTTTTATTGCATTCTATAGGTGTGGTTTTTAGATTCTATTTAGATCCTAGTAATTTTTTAACAGTTTCTTGTATATCAGTTGGTATAAATAAGATTGTTGTGTTTCCTGATTTTGTCATCTCCTTTAGTGCATTGACGTACTCTTTTGCTATAAAGTACATCATTGAGGCCATTCCACCTTCAGCAATCGCTTGAGTTACGAATCTTATAGCATTTGCGTCTGCTTGAGCTAATCTTTCTCTTGCTTCTGCTTCTCTCTGAGCCGATTCCTTGAGTGCTTCTGCCTGAAGTATGGTTGCTCTTTTTTCTCTCTCTGCTTTCATTTGTAAGGTCATTGCGTTTTGTATGTCTGTTGGAGGTGATATATCTTTTATTTCTACTCTTGTTATTTTGGTACCCCATTCATCTGTTGCAGAATCTAACTCTCTACCGAGTTCTTCGTTAATTTGAGATCTTGATGAAAGACTTTCATCAAGTGTCAATTTACCCATTATTGATCTTAAATTTGTCATAGTTAGTTGTTCTATTGCTCTGTTTAGGTTGGTAACACCGTATGCAGCTTTCTTAGGATCTATGACCTTATAGAAAACTACAGCATCAACCTCAACAGTTGCGTTGTCTTTGGTTATTATTGTTTGCTTTGGAAGATCTAAGACTTGTTCTCTGACATTTATCTTATATGCAACTTGGTCAAAAACAGGTATTATTAGGTTTAATCCAGGTTGTAGTACTTTGTGGAATCTACCGAATCTTTCAACAACGTAATTATATCCTTGGGGGACAGTTTTGAGACCTGTAACTACTATTATTACAACTGCTGCTAAGATTATTATGAGAAATACTTCCATATAATAACCTCCTTTTGAGTCAAGAATAAATAATTGTTTAATCTTTTATCAATATTTTACAAGATGGAAGGGAATTTTTTTGCAAATTTTCATCAAACTACTATACAAAAGAAACATTAATGTTGTATTTTCTTGATTTTTTATTTAGATTTTGTAAAACAAAATCATTTTTATTTACAATAATCTTTGGGTGGGTGGTATATGGCTGATGATAATCTTGAGGCCAAAAAGAAGGCTTTGATAGAAGCAATTTCTAGGATAAAAAAGAGTTATGGTGAAGGATCTATAATGATGTTAGGTGAAGATCAACCTGTTGAGAAAGTGAAATCTATATCTACAGGTTCTATTCTTATAGACTATATAACTGGTATAGGTGGTATCCCAAAAGGTAGGATTACGGAAGTTTATGGGCATGAGTCTTCTGGCAAGACAACTCTGTGTTTACATATGATAGCAGAAGTTCAGAAAGAGGGTGGTATTGCTGCATTTATTGATGTGGAGCATGCTTTAGATCCTGTGTATGCTAAGGCTATTGGTGTTGCTCTTGAAAATTTAGTTGTATCACAACCTGAATCTGGAGAAGAAGCTTTGAACATAGTAGATACACTCATAAGGAGTAATTCAGTTGACATTATAGTGATAGATTCTGTAGCAGCATTGCTTCCTAAAGCAGAAACAACTGCTGAGGTTGGAGATTCAACAATTGGTATTCAAGCTAGACTTATGAGCCAGGCATTAAGAAAAATTACCTCGGTTGCTTCAAAATCAAATACTGCTATTGTTTTTACAAACCAACTAAGGATGAAAATTTCGACAGGTTTTAGTTATGGGGGGCCTCAGGAAACTACTACTGGTGGAACAGCTCTAAAGTACTATGCTTCTATGAGAATTGAAACTAAAAAAGGTGAAAATATTAAAAGAAGTGGAACTGATGAAGTAATAGGGAATATATGTAAAGTTAAAATATCAAAAAATAAGGTTGCTCCTCCATTTAAGTTAGCAGATGTTTATCTTATTTATGGTAAAGGTTTTTCAAAAGCATATGAAATCCTGAATATAGGACCTGAAATTGGAATAATAAAGAAGAGTGGTAATTGGTACTACTATAATGATGATAAACTTGGTAATGGTTTAGAACAAGCTGTACTGACACTAGAGCAAAAACCTGAACTTTTAAAAAGCCTTGAGATACAAATTAGGCAAAAATTGGGAATATCTATACCTTCGTACCTAAAATGAAAAAGTTAGCAGATGTTGTAATAGATTTGCGTTCTTCTAGCGAATTTAATAGGGATTTACCTCTCTATAAATCGAGTGGTATGGAAGCAGTGAATATCGATTTCTTTAAAGCTCCTAAAGAGATAGATAACCTAAATAAAGAAAAATCTTATGTTGTTGTATGTGAGAGTGGGTTGTTAAGTGGTGTGATAGCTCAACTTATGGTTTCGAAGGGTTTCAGAAATGTTTTTAACATTCAAAATGGTATAGAGGAATTGAGAAAGATACTTAATGAAAGATAAAAGTACTACTAGAGGTTTATTATACATTGTATTAATAACTTTGGTTTTACTGTTTTTGTTTATTTCTATCGAAACCGGTACTACTGAAACGAGTTTTATAGATATTATAGTTTCAGGTTGTAGAGATTGGGCAGAATTTCAGATAATAAACATAAGATTTTTACAATCTTTTGCTATTTTGATTTCTGGAATTTGTTTAGCTGTTTCTGGGTTAGTTTTACAGAGAATAACCAGAAATAATCTTGTTGATCCAGGGATAACAGGTGTACTTTCAGGTAGTGCTCTCGGTATAACACTTTTGTCTTTGATAGATTTACCTAATAATATGGAATTTTCCGTAGTTAGGTTAGTTTTTTCTTTTGCCTTTGGATTTTTGGTAGGTGGTCTTTTCACATTAGTTTCCTTATGGACTAAAGACTCTATGAGATCTTTGATTTTTGGTGTGATATTAAATTCTTTTGTTTCTGGTAGTATAATACTTATTCAGGCTTTTCTTAATCCTTATGAGCTGCAACAGACATTTACATTCCTTATGGGAGGGGTTTTGATACCTGATGGGTTATTTTTGGTGCTTGAAGGAGGTATATTAGTTGCGTCTATTTTGTTTCTTATCCTTGTAGCAAAGAAATTAGATACTATTTCATTGGGTGATATAGATGCTCATGTTTTGGGAATTGATATTAAGGTATGGCGTAGTTTATTTGTAACTGTAACTGTTATACTTTCTTCAACTGCAGTTTCTTTAACAGGTGTTGTAGGTTTTGTGGGTTTTGTTATACCTAATATTATAACTCTTATTTCTTACAGAGTACACAGCATTTCAACTAGAGATAGTATTATACTTTCTGGTATTTCTGGAGGAGTATTCTTGTTAGTTTCTTACATAATTTCTAGGAAGTTATTACCTATGTTTGAATTGCCACTTGGGGTTATAACAGGCCTTATAGGTGCTCCTATATTTGCTATTATCTTATTTAGAATTACTAGGGAAGACTAGAAATCTACTTTGAGATGTACCTTAAGCGGGTTTTGAGATAGTTATAGATTCAACGATTATAGTGTAGGTTTGTTTTGTTTTGAAAGAAGTAATTTGTCAAGGAAGTCTAGTGCTTCTTCTATTGTTAGTGGTAATCTATCGCATTCTATGTTGTATTTTTCACATATTTTTTTTGCTAGTATGGATATTAGTGGTAATCGTAAATTTGATTGGGATATTATACTTTTTTCCTTGAATATTTTATCTGGAGTATCATCGTAAGTGATTTTCCCTTTCAGCATTACTATTATTCTGTTTGAATACTCTGCTATGTATTCTATGTCGTGTGTTGTCATGATTATTGTTAGCCCTTTTTGATTGAGGTTTTTCAAAAGGTTCATAATTTCTATTTGTGTTGCTGGATCGAGGGCAGATGTTGGTTCATCAAAAACTATTACTGAAGGCTCGTTTGCTATTACTCCTGCTATAGCTACTCTTTGCTTTTGTCCAAAACTTAGCTCGCTGATTTTCATTTTTCTAAATTCTAACATTCCTACTAATTCAAGGCTTTTGTTTATTCTTTCTTCTATTTCACTTTCAGAAAGTCCCATATTCAGAGGTCCAAAAGACACATCTTGTTCTACTGTTATTCCAAACAGTTGGTCGTTAGGATCTTGAAATAGAAATCCAACTTTTGAGAATATTTCAATGTCTTTGTAGTCTTGTATCCTTTTATTATAAAAGTATACTTCTCCTCTTTGTGGTTTTAGAAGTCCATTGAAATGTTTTAATAGAGTTGTTTTTCCGCATCCATTATGGCCAAGTATTATTACAAATTCTCCTTCTTTTATTTCTAGATTTATGTCTTTTAGTACCCAATCTTCTTCTTTAGGCTTATTGTGATAACTAAAGTAAACGTTCTTAAAAAGGAATTGTGTCATAAAAGTTACTCTCCTATATTCTAATGTAATAGTAGCTTCAATGCTACACCTATTCCAATTGTGACTATTATGTATCCAGAGACGCTGACTAATTCTTTTACTTTTATTTCATCTTTTTTTTCGTAGAATAGTTTTCCATTATATCCTCTTGCCATCATTGCTTCATATACTCTACTGGACCTTAGTAGTGAATTTATAAGAACTATTCCCCAAAGTTCACTTATTGATTTAATTGAATTTTTGAAATTGCTGTAACCTAATCTAACTTTCTGAGCATAGAATATTCTCATGGTTTCTTCCTTGAGTACAAACATATATCTATACATCATTATGATAACATCTATTATAACTGGTGGAATACCAAGTTTTTTAAAAGCGCTTAGAAATTCGTCCGGTTTTGATGTATATGATACTAAAAGAAGTAACCATACACCAGACACAACGGTAAAAAGTGTTTTTATACCCCTTAAAATTCCATACTCATAAAGTTTTATTCCAAGTATTTCAATTTCTCTACCTTGTTTAAACCACATTGCCTGCATAATTAGGATGAAAACACTAAATAGTACTGGTACCTTTAGGTCTTTTAGTATTCTTAATAGTTTTAATTCTGTGATTATGGTTATTGAAATTGCGTTTATGAGCATTAACAGGCTGAAGGAGATATCTGAAAATCCGACATTTGCAAATAGTAGTATGAAGACTGTTATTAGTTTCAGTCTAGTATCTATATTTGATAGAAAATTGCCTTTTTGATTCAATGGTGTTGTGCCTTTTTTAAACATATATTCCTATCCCATGGTAATGGATGTATTTAATTATATATAGAATTATATATAGTAATGGTTTGTCTAATCAAGATTATACTTTGCGTGATTCCAATATACGTAATAAGTAAATTCAGTTTGAGTTTGTTTTAGTGAATGATTTAAAATGGCACCGAGAGGAGGATTATATGATGGGATTGGTGATATTTCTTGTTATAATAAGTTTTTTGATTCTTTATTTTGTCTTTTTGGGGAAGTCTATTCTTTCTAAAAATAAAGTGATGCTGAAGAGAACGGTTGTGATAGGTAGTTTAGTTTTGTTTGTATCTTTAGCTTTTATTTTTATTCTTTCTGGTGATGTTTTTGCAGAAGAACAAGTGCAATCTTCTTCACAAAATCAGGATCCTATAGCTTTAGGTCTTAAGTATGTAGGTGCTGCTTTAGCAGTCGGTTTAGCTGCTATAGGTGCAGGTATAGCGGTTGGGCCTATAGGTGTTTCTGCTATATCTGTAATTGCGGAGAAGCCTGAGATGTTTGGAACTAGTTTGATATTTATTGGTTTAGCAGAAGGAATTGCTATATATGGAATAGCTATAGCTATACTTATAATGTTTGTTTTGTAGCTTATTATTTAGAGGCATTTTGCCTCTTTTCTATGCATTTTTTTGATTTTCTATATCTTTAAAAGATCTTTCATTTGATTTATTTAAGTAGATTTTCAGTATTACTTTGAATTGATAGATAGAGTGTTTGTAGTTTTACTACAAAGGTGCTATGTTTTAAGTTAGGATATCTTTTCTAGAATATTATTTTCTCTTGTGTATGTCCTGTGTTTATTATTTCATTAAAACGAGTTTTTAACGAAATCATGAAGATGAATTTCTTGGTGAAAGTTCATTGTTACTACCAAAAGTCAGAGCTTCTGAAATAAAGGTTTTGGTATTCTAGTTTCTGATTGTTTATTTAAAGAATTATTTGTTTTGGGTGGTAGATTTAATTAAGTGTGTTTGAATTTGAATTTTGTTTTTTTGTTTGTTATAATTAATATTGCTATTTGTTAGTTCTAACTTAGTTGTTGCTCTATTAAATATATTTTGTTAGATTGTGATTGTTTGAGATTTTTGAGAGTTGTAAAAAGAATTTGAAAGTTGTTAATAGATGTGTTATAATTATGCTTACCTTGTGTAAGTAGTTTGCTCTATAAAATAGTTTGAGGATATATGTATCTGCCGGGTTGTGTGCGGAAGATATATCAAAAATATATATTATAATGGAGGGTTTGATCCTGGCCCAGAGTGAACGCTGGCGGCGTGTCTTAGGCATGCAAGTCGAGCGGTCCTAGGGGTTTCTCTAGGATAGCGGCGAACGGGTGAGTAATACTTGGAT